>JANLYC010000203.1:0-14425 GCA_031365435.1 Nocardioidaceae bacterium | reverse complement strand
CGATGGCCGACATCTTCCCCGGGGCCCGCGTGGTCGAGGCGGGCGTCGGCTCGGGAGCGCTGACCTGCTCGTTGCTGCGCGCAGTCGGCCCGACCGGCCTGGTGGTCTCCTTCGAGCGCCGTGCGGAGTTCGCCGACGTCGCCCGCAAGAACGTCGGCCAGTTCTTCGGGGGCCCCGAGGGCTCCGCGCACCCGGCATGGACGCTCTCGCTCGGGGACCTGGCCGAGGAGCTGCCGCGCTCCGGGGTGCGCGCCGACCGCGTCATCCTCGACATGCTGGCACCCTGGGAGTGCGTGGAGGCCGCCGCCGACGCCCTGCTGCCCGGCGGCATCGTGTGCGCCTACGTCGCCACCACCACCCAGCTGTCCCGCTTCGTCGAGACCGTCCGCCAGCACGGCGGCTTCACCGAGCCGCAGGCCTGGGAGTCGCTGGTTCGCGACTGGCACGTCGAGGGCCTGGCCGTCCGCCCCGGCCACAAGATGATCGGCCACACCGCCTTCCTCGTCACCGCCCGCCGGATGGCCCCCGGTGAGAAGGCCCCCCGCAAGACCCGCCGCCCCGCCCCCGGTGCCTACGGCGTCGACTACACCGGCCCCCGGCCCGCCGACGTACCCGCCGACTGAGGTGGCCCGGACATGCGGTTTGGTCACCAACCGCATGTCTGGAGCCGTCTGGATTGCGGTTTGGTCACCAACCGCATGCCGACGGCGTCCCAAATCGTGATCAACAACGGGGTTTCTGCCCTGTCTCACCACCCCTGCGCAGGTAGTGTCGCCAGCACAGGAGGTGACGCTGATGTCCACATCAGAAGGCGTTTCCAGCACAGGCGGCCGTAGCCCCGACGAGCTCGTGAGCCAGGTGCGCTTCCTGGAGGCCGAGGTCACCGACCTCCGCCGCCGGCTGAGCGACGCACCGACCCACTCCCGCAGCCTGGAGCACCGGCTCGCGGACACCCAGCGCTCGCTCGCGGGCGTGACGTCGCAGAACGAGCGGCTGGCCCAGACGCTGCGCGAGGCACGCGACCAGATCATGAAGCTCAAGGAGGAGGTCGACCGGCTCGCGCAGCCGCCGGCCGGCTTCGGCACCTTCCTGGCACGCAACGAGGACGACTCGGTCGACGTGTTCACCGGAGGTCGCAAGCTCCGGGTCAACGTCAGCCCGTCGGTCGACCTCGACGCGCTGCACCGGGGCCAGGAAGTGATGCTCAACGAGGCCCTCAACGTCGTCGCCGCCCTCGAGTTCGAGAAGATCGGCGAGGTCGTGATGTTCAAGGAGCTGCTCGAGGACGGTGAGCGGGCGCTGATCATCGCGAACGCCGACGAGGAACGCGTCGTCCGCCTCGCCGAGCCGCTGCGCCACGACACCATCCGCGCGGGCGACTCGCTGCTGCTCGACACCCGCTCGGGCTACGTCTACGAGAAGGTTCCGAAGTCCGAGGTCGAGGAGCTGGTCCTCGAGGAGGTCCCGGACATCGACTACTCGGCCATCGGCGGCCTGGTCAACCAGATCGAGCAGATCCGCGACGCGATCGAGCTGCCGTACCTGCACCCCGACCTCTTCCTCGAGCACGAGCTGAAGCCGCCCAAGGGGGTGCTTCTCTACGGGCCACCCGGGTGCGGCAAGACTCTGATCGCCAAGGCGGTGGCCAACTCGCTGGCCAAGAAGGTCGCGGCCAAGACCGGTGAGGAGGGGAAGTCGTACTTCCTCAACATCAAGGGCCCTGAGCTGCTCAACAAGTACGTCGGTGAGACCGAGCGCCACATCCGCCTGGTCTTCCAGCGGGCTCGTGAGAAGGCGAGCGAGGGCACACCGGTCATCGTGTTCTTCGACGAGATGGACTCGCTGTTCCGTACTCGTGGTTCCGGCGTCTCGTCCGACGTCGAGAACACCATCGTCCCGCAGCTGTTGAGCGAGATCGACGGCGTCGAGGGGCTCGAGAACGTCATCGTGATCGGCGCCTCGAACCGGGAGGACATGATCGACCCCGCGATCCTGCGACCCGGCCGACTCGACGTGAAGATCAAGATCGAGCGCCCGGATGCCGAGGGTGCCCGCGACATCTTCTCCAAGTACCTGAAGGCGAGGCTGCCGCTGCACGAGGACGACCTGGCGGAGTTCGGCGACAACCGCGACGAGTGTGTGGCGGCGATGATCCAGCGCACCGTCGAGCGGATGTACACCGAGTCCGAGGAGAACCGCTTCCTCGAGGTCACCTACGCCAACGGCGACAAGGAGGTCCTGTACTTCAAGGACTTCAACTCCGGTGCGATGATCCAGAACATCGTCGACCGGGCCAAGAAGATGGCGATCAAGGACCTGCTCGACAGCAACCAGAAGGGGCTGCGCGTGCAGCACCTGCTCCAGGCGTGTGTCGACGAGTTCAAGGAGAACGAAGACCTGCCCAACACGACCAACCCCGACGACTGGGCACGGATCTCGGGCAAGAAGGGTGAGCGCATCGTGTTCATCCGTACCCTCATCTCCGGCAAGCAGGGCACCGAGCCCGGCCGGTCCATCGACAACGTCGCCAACACCGGTCAATACCTCTAGCCCAATACCTCTAGCCCAATACCTCTGGCCTGGCTGGTCGGGTGCCGGCTCTGATGCGGAGTCGAGTCTCCACCCCGTCCAGACCGCTACGCACGTACTCCGGCTGGTCCAGGTCGAGTCCGTAGAGGACCTCGTGCCAGGGTCCGAGCCGGTGCCAGTCCAGAGCACGGCTCGCCAGCGTCCCGTCGACGTCGTATGACGTGAGGACAGCATGGGCGAAGTCCGGTCCCGACCCGAACAGCACCCACGACAGGTCGAGGGCAGGGTCACCGATGCAACAGTCACCCCAGTCGATGATGCCCGTGACGTCGTCGCCGTCCACCCTGATGTGCGCCGGACCGAGGTCGCCGTGGATGAGCCGCGGGTCGGCCACCCGAGCCGCCATCCGCTCCAACAAGTCCGTCCCGGGACGCTGTAGGTCGCGGGAGACCAGCGGGAGGACCTCGCGCTGCATGCGGTCCCGGATCGCTTGCGCGGCGGAGAAGGAGGGTTGCGCGTCCAGCGCGCCATGGCGTACCGCCTCAACAGGATCGACCGCGTGCAGCTCCCCGAGGAAGGCACCGACGCTGGCGCCGTGCGACGCCGAGCGCCCCGGGCAGCGCTCGCCGACGATGAGGGCGTGCCGAAGGGTCAGCGGCTCCTCCGACACGATGTGCGGCGTCGCGACGGCCAGCGGGAGCAGAGGCGCGAGCCACGGCAGCAGCGCGGCCTCACGTCGCAACGGGGCCACCACCTCGGGTCGCCGCGGGGTCCGGTCCACCCATCGTCCGTCGACGAGCACCGCCCGCACGTCCCAGCCGTCGTCGAAGTCGTCCACTCCGGTCACGGTACGTGCCCGCCGACGCGACGGGCGGATCAGCCTCGCGTATAGGTGCCGACGAGGGTCCCGCTCGCGATCGCCCGTGTCGTGATCGCGTCGATCGTGGTCGCCACGTCGGTGCCGGTCGACAGCCCCGTGGGTTTGGCCAAGGCGTACACCGTGAAGCGGTAGTGGTGCACCCCCGAAGGCGGACACGGAGCGGTGTACCCCAGACGTCCGGCCGAGTTGTTCTCGACCACCCCTCCGATCGGCGAGTGCCCGGGAGCGACATGGTCGACCGTTGCGGGGATGTCGACCACCAACCAGTGGTAGTACGTCGCGCCGGGTGCGTCCGGATCAGCAACCACCAGCGCGAGCGACTGTGCCGAGGCAGGAACGCCCTCCCAGTGCAATGCGGGCGACAAACCAGGGCCGTCGCAGCTCAGGCTCTTGCCGAGCGGTGTTCCGTCGGTGAAGTCCGTGCTGGTGACCGTGATGGACTGCTGGTCAGCGGTCGGCTCCGACCGCGGCGATCCGGCGGTTCCGACGCCGGCGTCGCCTGTGGAGCCACCGCTGCACCCGGCACACGCCAGGGTCAGGACGGTCAGGGAGACGGCCAGGACGCGCACTCCGTCATCGTGTCACGATGCGCAACGGGTCGACAAAACCGTACAGACGGGTGTCCGCCATCGTGGACCTCACCAGCAGGGAGGAGCACCGTGACGCCGTGGCAGATCAGCGTTGGGGTGACATCCGCACCATCCGTCGCAGGCAGGACCGGTCTCTGGCGACTCGGGCTGCCCGTAGGGTGTAGAGCATGACGGTGCGGCGGATCATGGGAACCGAGACGGAGTTCGGCATCCATGTGCTCGGCACCCCTTCGGCCAACCCGATGCTCACCTCGTCGCAGCTGGTCAACGCCTACGCCTCGAGCAGCCAGCGCTCGCGCCGGGCCCGTTGGGACTTCGAGGAGGAGAGCCCGCTCCGCGACGCCCGCGGGTTCGACCTCAGCCGTGGTGCCGCAGATCCGAGTCAGCTGACCGACGAGGACGTCGGCCTGGCGAACCTCATCCTGACCAACGGCGCCCGGTTGTACGTCGACCACGCACACCCCGAGTACTCCACTCCGGAATGCACCAACCCCCGCGACATCGTGCTGTGGGACAAGGCGGGGGAGCTCATCGTCTCGTCGGCAGCCGCCTCCGTGTCGATCCCGGGCCAGAACCCGCTGGTCCTCTACAAGAACAACACGGACAACAAGGGTGCTTCCTACGGCGCCCACGAGAACTACCTGATGCAGCGGTCGACACCGTTCCCCGACATCGTCCGGCACCTGACCCCGTTCTTCGTCTCCCGGCAGGTGGTCTGCGGGGCGGGCCGGGTGGGGATCGGCCAGGACGGCCGGCGTGAAGGCTTCCAGATCAGCCAGCGGGCCGACTACTTCGAGGTCGAGGTCGGCCTCGAGACGACCTTGAAACGACCGATCGTCAACACTCGCGACGAGCCCCACGCCGACCCCGAGAAGTACCGGCGGTTGCACGTGATCATCGGAGATGCCAACCTCGCCGAGATCTCCACCTATCTGAAGGTCGGCACCACGTCGTTGGTGCTCGCGATGATCGAGGACCGGGCGATCAGCGCAGACCTCGCGGTCGACGGTGCGATCAACGAGCTGCACCAGGTCTCGCACGACACCAGCCTCAAGCACCTGATCAAGCTCAAGGACGGCCGCCAGGTCACGGCGCTCGACCTCCAGGAGATCTACTTCGACCTTGCCCGTGCGTATGTCGGCGAGACGATGGGCGACGACGTCGACGAGCAGACGGCCGACATCCTCCAACGGTGGGGATCGACGTTGGAGGCACTGCGCCGCGACCCCATGGAGTGCCGGCACCAGCTCGACTGGGTCGCCAAGCTGGCCCTGCTGGAGTCCTACCGAGACCGTGACAACCTCAACTGGGACGACCCCAAGCTGCATCTCATCGACCTGCAGTACGCCGATCTGCGACGTGACAAAGGCCTGTACGGACGCCTGGTGGCGCGCGGATCCATCGAGCGACTGCTCACCGATGACGAAGTCGTCAGAGCTGTCACGACCCCACCCGACGACACCCGGGCGTACTTCCGGGGCCGCTGCCTGGCGCAGTACCCGGACCGGATTGCGGCCGCCTCTTGGGACTCGGTCATCTTCGACCTGCCCGGCCGTGACTCGTTGCAGCGCATCCCGACCATGGAGCCCACGCGCGGTACCCGGGCGCACGTCGGCGAGCTCCTCGACCGGTGCGAGACCGCCGAGGAGCTGTTCGCCGCGATCACGGCATGAACACGGCCGGGCCTGTCCGTGCAGGTGGGCCGGGCCGCACGGGTAGGGTCTCCAGTGCAAGGATGAATTCGCTCGTTCGGAGCGTTTGCTCCGGTTGAGACGGTCACCCACACGGCCGATGACGCCGGTGACCACGAGGAGGTGGGCGATGGCACGCGAAGGCGGCCAGCAGCACAAGACGTCGCGCAAGTCCACAGAGGACGAGGCGCCTCTCGAGGAGGCACCGAGCGATGCCGCGGCCGAACGCAAGGAGAAGCTCGACGACGACGTGGACGCGATCCTCGACGACATCGACGAGGTGCTGGAGTCGAACGCCGAG
The DNA here is from genome assembly GCA_031365435.1 of Nocardioidaceae bacterium. GTDB lineage: Bacteria > Actinomycetota > Actinomycetes > Propionibacteriales > Nocardioidaceae > JANLYC01. The sequence continues at coordinate 8,434 of JANLYC010000203.1, read as the reverse complement.
GAGTTCGTGCGCGGCTTCGTGCAGAAGGGCGGACAGTGACGCCTGTGAGCGACTCCCGCCTGCCGTCCGCTTATCTCACCCCTGGCAGCTCGTCCTTCGCCGAGTTCCTCGCCGAACAGGCACCTGACATGTTGCCGGGACGCCGGACGCCGCTGACCGGCATGCCAGGCACGATGCCGGAGACTCCGCACGGGACCACCATCGTGGCGGCCACGTTCCCCGGCGGAGTCGTGATGGCCGGCGACCGCCGGGCGACGATGGGCAACATCATCGCCCAGCGCGACATCCAGAAGGTCTTCCCGGCCGACGAGTACTCCTGCGTCGGCATCGCGGGGGCGGCCGGACTCGCCGTCGAGATGGTGCGGTTGTTCCAGGTCGAGCTCGAGCACTACGAGAAGATCGAGGGCACCACGTTGTCCCTCGACGGCAAGGCCAACCGGCTCGCGTCCTTGATCAGGAGCAACCTCGGGATGGCTATGCAGGGCCTGGCCGTCGTGCCACTGTTCGCCGGCTACGACCCCCTCATCGGCGTCGGCCGCATCTTCTCCTACGACGCCACCGGCGGACGGTACGAGGAGCAGGCCTTCCACTCGGTGGGCTCGGGCTCGATGTTCGCCCGCGGATCGTTGAAGAAGCTCTACCGCGACGACCTGTCCCCGCGCGAGTGCGTGACAGCGACCGTCCAGGCCCTCTACGACGCGGCCGACGACGACTCGGCGACCGGCGGGCCGGACCTGACCCGACGTATCTTCCCCGTGGTCGCCATGGTCACCGCCGACGGTTACTCACGACTCGGTGACGCCGAGATCGCCGAGATCGCCGACGAGATCATCGCCGCCCGGATGCAGCGCCCCGACGGCCCCGCTGCACCGCTGACCTAGCCGCGCCGAGACGCCAGGAGCCCTATCACCATGTCGATGCCGTTCTACGTCTCACCCGAGCAGCTGATGAAGGACCGGGCCGACTTCGCCCGCAAGGGCATCGCGCGCGGACGCAGCCTCGTGGTCCTGCAGTACGCCGACGGACTGCTTTTCGCGTCCGAGAACACATCACCTTCGCTGCACAAGGTGTCCGAGCTCTACGACCGGCTCGCCTTCGCCGCTGTCGGCCGCTACAACGAGTTCGAGAACCTGCGCATCGCCGGCGTACGGCTAGCCGACATGCGCGGCTACTCCTACGACCGCCGCGACGTGACCGGACGCGGCCTGGCGAACGCGTATGCGCAGACGCTCGGCACGATCTTCTCGTCCGGTGGTGAGAAGCCCTACGAGGTCGAGATCTTCGTCGCCGAGGTGGGCGACACTGCCGCCGATGACCAGATCTACCGACTCACCTACGACGGCTCGGTTGCCGACGTCCAGGGGTATGCCGTGATGGGTGGCGCGGTCGAGCCGGTCAACGAGTACCTCGCCAGCCACTACGCCGACGGGCTGAGCCTCGCCGCCGCGCTCCGACTGGCCGTCGACGCGCTCGGGCACGAGGGCGCTACGACCCGCGAGGTCAACCGCGAACGTCTCGAGGTCGCGATCCTGGACCGCACCCGCAGCCAGCCACGTAAGTTCCGGCGGCTGTCCGACAGCAGGCTGGTCGAGCTGTTCTCCCAGACCGACGAGACCCCGCCCGACGACGAACCCAGCGTCCCCACCACGACCGACACCGGGTCCCCGGATCTGGGGTCAACCACGGACACGACGGACACGACGGACACCACGGACACCGCCGACCCGGGCGTGCTGGCCGAGCCGGCCGACCCTGCGGACGAGCTCGGCGATCTGCCCGACGACCCGGGTTCGCCCCGCCCGGATGCCTGACACGTCCGCTGGTCAGTCGCGTCCCACGGACCACGAGCGCCGCTGGGAGGTCGTCGGTGACGACGAGGTGATCCATGACGGCTGGATCCGCGTCAGCCGGCGAACCTACCGCCTGCCCGACGGACGCGAGGCGGTCTGGGAGATGTTCGGCGGTGGTCACAGCGTCGGTGTGCTGGCACTCACGCCCGACGAGCGGCTCGTGTGTGTGCGTCAGTTCAGACCAGGTCCTGACCGAGTGGTGCTCAACATCCCGGGCGGTTTCGTCGACCGGGGAGAGACGCTGCTCGAGGCCGCCGCGCGTGAGCTCACCGAGGAGACCGGCTACGTCAGCATCGACCTCGAGCACGTCGTCACTGCCCGCGCGACGTTCTCGACCGGACAGCGGCACGTGGTCATCGCGCGCAACTGTCTCGCCTCGGGGGAGCAGCTTCTCGACGAGTTCGAGGACTGCGAGCCGGTTGTTCTCGACATTTCCGACGTAAGGGAGCAGCTTCGCGCCGGCGCCATGACCGGGAGCGACCTCGTCTATCTGGGCCTTGACCACGCCGGGCTGCTCTGACGCCCACGCCACATCTTTGTCACCAGTCCTCTCAGGCTGGAACCCCAGGGCCTCGATCTGACATAGGCTGAGGACGTGGACCGGCGCATCTTCGGGATCGAGAACGAGTACGGCGTGACGTGCACCTTCAAGGGTGCCCGCCGGCTCTCTCCGGACGAGGTCGCACGCTACCTGTTCCGTCGGGTGGTCTCGTGGGGCCGGTCCAGCAACGTCTTCCTCCGCAACGGCGCCCGCCTTTATCTCGACGTGGGGAGCCATCCGGAGTACGCAACCCCCGAGTGCGACTCGGTCACCGACCTGGTCGCGCACGACAAGGCGGGGGAGCGGGTGCTCGAGGGTCTCCTGGTGGACGCCGAGCGCAGGCTGCGCGAAGAAGGGATCGCCGGAGACGTCTACCTGTTCAAGAACAACACCGACTCGGCGGGCAACTCCTACGGATGCCACGAGAACTACCTCGTCGGCAGGCACGGCGAGTTCGCCCGGCTGGCCGACGTGCTCATCCCCTTCCTGGTGAGCCGGCAGATCATCTGCGGTGCCGGCAAGGTGCTCCAGACGCCACGGGGCGCCATCTACTCGGTGAGCCAGCGCGCCGAACACATCTGGGAGGGCGTCTCGAGCGCGACCACGAGGTCGCGCCCGATCATCAACACCCGGGACGAACCGCACGCCGACGCCGAACGATTCCGACGGCTGCACGTGATCGTCGGCGACTCCAACATGAGCGAGACGACCACCATGCTCAAAGTGGCGACGACCGACCTCGTGCTGCGCATGATCGAGGCGGGGGTCGTGCTGCGGGACATGACGATGGAGAACCCGATCAGGGCCATCCGCGAGATCTCGCACGACATGACGGGCCAACGGCGGGTCCGGCTCGCCAACGGCCGCGACGCCTCCGCGCTGGACATCCAGAACGAGTACCTGAGCAAGGCCGTCGACTTCGTCGACCGGCGGGAGCTGCACACGCCGACCGTCGATGCAGCCCTCGATCTGTGGGAGCGCAGCCTCAAGGCAGTCGAGTCCGACGACCTCAGCCTGGTGGAGCGCGAGATCGACTGGGTCATCAAGTACCGGCTGATCGAGCGCTACCGCGCCCAGCACGGGCTCGGTCTGTCCTCGGCCCGGGTGGCCCAGCTCGACCTGGCCTATCACGACATCCACCGCAACCGTGGGCTGTACTACCTGCTCGAGAAGCGGGGAGCGGTCGCTCGGGTCACCAACGACCTGACGATCTTCGAAGCCAAGTCCGTGCCACCGCAGACCACGCGTGCACGGTTGCGCGGGGAGTTCATCCGGCGGGCGCAGGAGCGTCGCCGGGACTTCACGGTGGACTGGGTCCACCTGAAGCTCAACGACCAGGCGCAGCGCACCGTGCTCTGCAAGGACCCGTTCCGCTCACACGACGAGCGGGTCGAGCGGCTGATCGAGTCGATGTAGCCGGACCGGCTGCTGACGGCTCGGGATCCCCTCTGGGTTAGGCTGTCCCGTCGCTCTCCCCATCGGCCTCCCCCGGCCGAATCCGATCCGCGAGGTGTTCTCCGTGCGTCGTACCGTCGCCCTTGTCGTCCTTCCGTTGTTGCTGGTCCTTGCGGGCTGCGGCAGCAACCCCCAGGAGGGCCAGACGGCAAAGAAGGGCACTATCGCGGACGTCTCGGTCTCGGGTGCCCCTGGCGCGAAGCCGAAGGTCTCGTTCAAGCCCCCGATGACGTTCACGACGGTCGAGAGCAAGACACTCGAGAAAGGCCCGGGCAAGGGAGACGCCGTCACGGTCGACTCTCAGGTCACGCTCAACTTCCTCGGCATCAATGCCAGCGACGGCGCCGAGTTCGGGTCGACCTATGACAAGAACGGTCAGCCCGCGATCTTCACCGTCAACCAGGTGATCAAGGGGTTCGGCGACGGGCTGCAAGGGGCCCACGCCGGCGACCGCCTGCTCATCACGGTGCCGTCCAAGGACGGCTATGACCCGTCAGGCAACGGCAGCGACATCAGCAAGGGTGACAGCCTCATCTTCGTCGTGGACCTGTTGAAGGTCGCGAACCCCGCCAAGCCGCGGCAGCTGACCAAGAACGAGACCCCCAAGCTGGTCACCGACAGCAAGGGAACTCCGCACGGCTTCACCTACCGGGCCGGACTGCCGAAGAAGGTCAGCAAGCTCGGTGTTGCGGTCCTCAAGAAGGGCACGGGTGCGGCGATCACCTCGGCCTCGTCGCTGACGGTCAACTACCTGGGACAGATCTATCCTGCCGGCAAGGTGTTCGACGAGTCCTACACCAAGGGGCAGCCCGCCTCGTTCTCACTGTCGCGGGTCATCCCGGGATGGCAGCAGGGACTCGTCGGGCAGCAGGCGGGAGCCCGCGTCGTGCTCGAGATCCCGAGTGCCCTCGGCTACGGCTCCACCGGTTCCGGTCAGGACATCCCGCCCAACGCCGACCTGATCTTCGTCATCGACATCGTCAGCGTCAACTAGGGTCGTCCCAGGTTCGGCATCGTCAACCGGGTCAACCGGCGCCGGGACGCGCCACACCGCGACGGGAGGGCAGCACAGGTGACCGCACGCAAGGCCGAGCGGCTGATGAACCTCACCATCTGCCTGCTCGTCGCCCGTACGTTCATCCCCAAGGACCGGATCCGGCAGGCCGTCGAGGGCTACCGCGACCTCGGTGACGACGCGTTCGACCGGATGTTCGACCGCGACAAGGAGGAGCTGCGCGTCCTCGGCATCCCGATCGAGGTCGGGACGATCGAGAAGGCGTTCGACGACGAGGTCGGCTACCGCGTGAGGCGGTCCCGCTTCGAGCTCCCCGAGATCAGCCTCGAGGCCGATGAGGCAGCGGTTGTCGGGCTGGCCGCCCGGGTGTGGCAGCACGCCCGGCTCGCCTCGGCGACGACGCAAGGGCTCCGCAAGCTGCGGGCCGGCGGCGTCGACGTGGACGAGTCCGCGCTGGCGATCCTCGAGCCGCAGCTGGCCACCGACGAGCCTGCCTTCGACGACGTGTTCGGTGCCGTGACATCACGGACGCCGATCACGTTCTCCTACCGGCGCTCCGGCGACGCCGGGACCACCCAGCGCCATCTGCAGCCGTGGGGGATCGTCTCGTGGCACGGCCACTGGTATGTCGTCGGCCACGACCAGGACCGTCAGGCGCCCCGGATGTTCCGGGTGTCTCGCATCGAGGGTGCCGTAGAGGCGGACGGCGAACGCGACAGCTTCCAGGCCCCCGACGACCTCGACCTGCGCCGACTGGCGTCCAGTCTTGCGCCCCCGCATCCCCACAGCTCGGCCCGCGTGCTGGTCAGACAGGGCGCTGGAGACAGCCTGCGTCGACGGGCTGCGACCTCCAAGCCCGCTGACGAGGGCTGGACCGAGATCGAGCTGCCCTATGGAAGCGGGTCATCGCTCGCCGAGGAGCTGTCGTCGTACGGCCCCGACGTGATCGTGGTCGAACCTGCCCAGGTCCGTGACGCCGTCGTGCGCCGTTTGACCGCGCTGGTGGAGACAGCCGAGGTGAGCCGATGAGCGCGACGGCGCAGGAGCAGGTGGAGCGGATGCTGGCCCTCGTCCCGTACCTGCGGGTGCGCGACGGGATCGGTGTGGACGACGTGGCGCGTGACTTCGGTGTGCCACCCGCACAGATCGTGAAGGACCTCAAGGTCCTCTGGTACTGCGGTCTGCCGAACTCGGTGACCGGCGACATGATCGACATCGACATGGAGGCGCTCGACGGCGACGGGGTCGTCAAGCTCAGCAACGCCGACTACCTCACCCGGCCGCTGCGGCTGGCCCCGCACGAGGCGCTCGCGATGATCGTGGCCCTACGGGCGCTGCGCGAGGTGAGCGGACCGTCGCAGCGCGAGACCGTGGACCGTGCCCTCGCCAAGATCGAGGCCGCCACGGGTGAGGTCGCCGGACCGGCCGCCGCCGTCGACATCCAGATCGACCAGACCGACGACAAGATCCGGGCCACCGTCGACGAGGCCCTCGCGAAGCAACGTCGGCTGCACCTGAGCTACTACGTTCCGGGCCGCGACGAGACGACCGAACGCGACGCCGACCCGATCCGGCTGGTGTTCTCCGAAGGCCACGGGTATCTCGAGGCGTACTGCCGTCGTGCCCAAGAAGTCCGGATCTTCCGGTTGGACCGGATTACGGAGGCCACACTGCTCGACGCCCCCGCCGCGCCGCCTGACGACCTCGAGCGGCACGACCTCTCCAAGGGGCTCTTCCAGCCTGATCCGGACGATGCGTTGGCCGTGATCGAGCTCGAGCCGGCGGCCCGCTGGGTCGCCGACTACTACCCGATCGAGCAGCGCGAGGAGCTCGGCGCCGGCCGGTTGCGGATCCGGCTCCGGTTCAGCGACGAAGGGTGGCTGCAGCGCCTGGTGCTGCGCCTGGGCGGCGCGGCCACCGTGGTCGAACCGGCAGCGGTGGCCGCTGGCGTGCAGTCGCGTGCGGCGGCGGCGCTGCGTCACTACACGGCCTGATTTCGGGCACAACTGCCGGATCGGCGGCTGTCACGGCGTACGATGAAAGACGCACCAACCCCGCATCACCCGCATCGATCCGCACAGCCCGGCACCACCCATCTGGAACGAAGAGGCGCCCCATGTCCTTGGCCACAGCGAGCTTGCACCCCACCATGGCCGCGTTCGGCGGCATTGGTGCCCCCGAGGCCATCATCATCGTGCTGGTCGTCCTGCTCCTCTTCGGCGGCCGCAAGCTGCCTGAGGTCGCCCGCGGCACCGGTCGCGCGCTGCGCATCTTCAAGGCTGAGACCAAGGGTCTGATGGACGATGACGACGACGACGGTTCGCATCGTGACAGGAAGGCTCCCGGCACCGCGCAGTCACCTCAGCAGATCGCGCAGGGGGAAGCCCGGCCGGCTACCGACCCGTCCGCGCCGCAGCCGGCGGCCAGCGCAGACCCGCTGCCGCCCACGCACACCGAGAAGTGAGCCCGCCCGCACGGTCAGGTCCGTAGGTGGCTACGTTCTTCCGTTCGCGCGCGCGGTCGGACTCCACGGGGGATCCGGGCCGCTCATCGGGTGACGCAGCCCAGATGTCGCTGACCGAACATCTGCGTGAGCTTCGGCGCCGGATGTTCGTGTCGATCATCGCCATCTTCGTCGGAGCGGTCGTGGGCTGGATCTTCTACGACCAGATCGCGCACCTCCTGGTCGACCCGTACACCAACACGGTCCGACAGCTGGCGCGCGACAAAGGCATCGAGTCCAAGGCCGTCATCCAGGGTGTCGGTACTCCCTTCCTCCTGCAGGCCAAGGTCGCGCTCGTGGCAGGTCTGGTGCTGTCAAGCCCGGTCTGGCTCTACCAGATCTGGGCCTTCATCATGCCCGGACTGCACCGGAACGAGCGCAAGTGGACGATCACGTTCGTCGCCGTGGCCGGACCGCTCTTCGCCGCCGGCGTCGTGCTCGGCTACCTCGTGCTCCCCAAGGGGCTCTCCGTCCTCATCGGGTTCACCCCCGACCAGGTCACCAACCTGGTCGACCTGAACGGCTACCTGAGCTTCGTGCTCCGGATCCTGCTGGTCTTCGGGATCGCGTTCGAGATCCCGCTGTTCGTCGTCCTCCTCAACCTCGCCGGGGTCGTACGAGGGCGCCATCTCGCCAAGTGGCGCTCCTGGATCATCTTCGGAACCTTTGTGTTCGCAGCCGTCGCGACACCGTCGACGGATCCGATCACCATGCTGTTGCTGGCAGTCCCGATGGTGGTGCTCTTCCTCCTGTCGGAGGTCATCGCGCATCTGGTCGACCGTCGCCGCGGGCTCAACCGCCCACCTGACTACGCTGAGTACGACGACGACGAGGCCTCGCCCATCTAGGCCGAGCCGACTCTTCCAAAAGCTGCCCACGGGAGTCCACCATCAAGCCGTACGACGCGTTCGACCTGCCCGACTGGCTGGGAACCCGCGGTGTGCAGTGGCAGGCAGCGGGGGAGATGCGCTTTGAGGTCTCGAGCCAGTTCCCGCATGATCGGCACGTAGCCCGCGCTTCGTTCGGTCTTCGTCTCCTCCTGTTCACCGTCGATGGCGCGGTGACGCCGC
>JANLYC010000191.1:0-2457 GCA_031365435.1 Nocardioidaceae bacterium | reverse complement strand
CACCATTCCGTTCCGGAAACCTGATGAGGGTGGACCACCCGGTCAGACCGGGGTCGACAAGCTCGGCCCGACCACCCGGTTCCACCATCGGGTCAAGACCCACGGCCGATGGCAGGTCGCTCAACCGTTCAACGGGATCTTCGTGTGGCGTACCCCGCACGGCCGCTACTACCTCGTCGACCACACCGGCACCCGCCCAGCACTCCCGGCTCGTCAGCCGCTGCCGGCTGCCTGAAGGCCCTCGACCGCGCGCCCGGTCAGCGACCCGGAAGCTCGGCGACCACACTGACGTCGACGGCCAGCATCCTGATGCTGGCCGCGCTCATACGGTCATCCCGGAGCTCAGCCCTGGGCTTCGAGCCACTGCCGCACCCGCGCCGGGGACGCGCGAGACAACCACGCGTCCTGGATGACCTCCGCCAGCTCCTGCCGACTGAGCTCGCCGATCCGAGCCGCGCGGAGCAGGACCGACTGGTGGCCGTCGAAGTGCGGTGTGGTGAAGAACGGGGAAGACGCGTCCTGCACCAACGCCTCCTTGTCCGCCTCCGAGCCGACCCAGAACACGATCACATCGGTATATCGCTCGCCGGAGTCGGGGTCGACGGCGTCGGGACGCGGCGTGCGGAAGAAGATGAACGACTTGCGGCCCACCTGGTAGACGGGGTTCTCACTGGCGCGCTGGTCAACCGTGACGTGGGGCATCGACAGGGCCAGCTCATGGACGTCCTCGACACGGGCCTTACGCATGCGTTGCTGCGACACGGCCACGATCGTACGACGGCGCGGGGGTCAGGGCCGCGGTGCGGTCGTCGGCGCGTCGACGTTCACCGTCGGTGTGCCTCCGCCGGCACGTGCGATCACAGCAACCGAAGGTCCGTCAGTCGGGTTGCTCTCGCGGTGCACGGTGTACGCCGGGACGTGGACGAAGTCGCCGGCGACTGCGTCGACGAAGCCTTCGTGACCCTCGAACTCCAGTCGCAGCACGCCCGACACGACATACAGACCCGTCTCGTTGCGATCGTGATGGTGCCACCCGCTGACCGCCCCCGGCGCGGTTTCGACCCGCCCCGCCCACAAGGCTGGGACCTCGAACGCTCGCTGCCGCTGCATGCCGGGCGTCGGGTCCGCCGGGACGAGATCGTCGTGCCTGAACACGCGCACGGGTTCGCTCATGTCGCCATTGTGCTCCTGTGCCTCACGTCCGCGCGCGACCTCGGCGCCACAGCTCGGCGGCGATGATCAACACGAACGAGATCAAGAACATGATGCTTCCGACGACGAACAGCTGTGGGGGGAAACCCTTCAACTTGCTCCCGTAGACGAACAGCGGAAATGTCACCGACTGGCCGGACGTGAAGTTCGTGACGATGAAGTCGTCGAACGACAGCGAGAACGCCAGCATCGACGCAGCCACGATGCCGGGCATGGCGAGGGGGAGCGTCACCAACCGGAACGTCTGCCACTCGTTCGCGTACAGGTCCATCGCCGCCTGCTCGAGACGTGAGTCCATGCCCGTCAATCTGGCCTTGACGGTGACGACCACGAAGGACAGGCAGAACATCACGTGGGCGATCACGATGGTGATGAACCCGAGCACCCCGTCGAAGCCAAAAGCCACGAACATGGCGAGCAACGACGATCCCATCACGACTTCGGGGGTGGCCATGGGCAGGAAGATGATGAGGTTGGAAGTCGCGCGCCCCCGGAACGAGTGCCGGACCAGCGCAAACGCCATCAGTGTCCCGAGGACGGTGGCCAGGATGGTTGCGGTGATGCTGACCTGGAAGCTCAGCTTGAGCGAGTTGCACAGTCCGTCCGGTTCACAGATCGTCGTCCAGTTGTGCCAGGTGAACGTCTCGAACTGGGCGGTCGCCGACCGTCCTGACGGCTGGCTGAACGACAAGGCGATGATGTAGCCGATCGGTACGAACGTGTACACGAGCACGAGAATCCCGACCAGAAGCACGATGTGGTCGGCCAGCCACCGGCGCAAGCTCTTGCGGGTGAGCCGCTGGGGCGTCGGGGCGGCGCTGCGCGTCTCCCGCGTTGGGGTCGTGGTGGCCATCAGACGAGCTCCTCGGTCCCCGCGCGTCGTACGTAGAGCACGACCATCACGACCACGATTGCCATCAGGATGATGGACAGGCTCGCGGCCAGCGGGTAGTTCTGCTCGGTCAGGAAGGCGGACTGGATGCGATTGCCGACCATGTACTCCTTCGGCGTACCGAGCAACGAGGCGTTGATGTAGTCACCGCACGCCGGAATGAAGGTGAGGAGGGTCCCGGACACGACCCCGGGGAGGGACAACGGGAACGTCACCCGACGAAAACCTGAGAAGGGACGGGCGTACAGGTCCCCGGCTGCCTCGATGAGCCGATGGTCGACCTTGTCGAGCGACGCATACAACGGCAAGGTCATGAAAGGCAGGAAGTTGTAGATCAGCCCGGCGATCACCGC
>JANLYC010000189.1:0-1600 GCA_031365435.1 Nocardioidaceae bacterium | reverse complement strand
TTACCCGGGGGTTGTGGGGGGGGTGGTCTCCCTCCCCCCCCACCCGACCGGTCCATGGCAGTGCCGTGAGGACGTCCTTCGCATCGGACACCATGAGGTAGGCGAAGTTGGGCGAGCAGAAGGACGTCGGCAGCCGCAGGTGCAGCTCGATGTCGGCCCCGGCGGGTGTGCTGAGGACGACCAGCGAGCGGACGAACCCGAGATCGGTGACGGGCTCGTCCAGCTCGGGGTCGAGGACCACGGACAGGGCAGCAAAAGCCTCCGCCGCCAGGACGTCGTCGCGCGGCGGGGCGAGGGCTGGGGTCGACATGTCAGGCCGTGACGAGCTGGTCGGGTGCCCGCTCGACAGTGTCGTCCGCGCCACGCGGCCCGGTGGCGGTCTCGTCAGCGTCCGGCAGCTGCAGCTCGACCGGAACGTCGATGCCGTACATCTTCGCCGCGTTGAGGCCGAGGATCTTCTGCTTCTGCGCCGTGGTGATCGGGGCGTACTCGACCAGGTCCTCGGGGATCTGGAAGTCGACCAGGGCCTCGACCAGCCACTTGGGCGTCCACAGGGCGTAGTCCGAGGAGAACTGGATCCGGTCCTCACCGATCCAGTAGAGGAGCTCGCCCAGGATCTGTGCGAAGTAGCGCGGGCGGGTGTGGATGAAGGGCATCGCCACGGCGAGACCCGCGTGGACGTTCGGCTCCTGGGTCGCGATCCAGCAGAAGTCCTCCAGCCGTGGCAGGCCGCAGTGCTCGACGATGAAGTTCAGGTCGGTGAAGTCGGTGGCGACGTGGTCGACGTCGGCGACATCGAACGCATCCCGGTCCAGTGGGCGGATGGTCGGGCCCTTGTGCACGTGGATGTTGGTGATGCCGAGCTCGCGGCACACCTCGAAGTATCTGTACGCCCACGGGTCGTCGAGTCGCCAGCCGCGGGAGTCACCGAGCCATTCGGCGGTGTAGAGCTTGACACCCTTGAGGCCGAAACGCTCGGCATCGGCGCGCAGCTGGTCGAGGCCCGCCTCGCCGTGACGAGGGTCGAAGTTGTGGTTGTACGTCAGCTTGTCGGGGTTCTTGGACGCCAGCTCGAACGCCTCGTCGGTCTGGCCGAACCCGCGGTGGTAGAACTCGCCGAGGAAGGCCGGCTGGAAGATCGCGTGGTCGACGTACCCGTCTTCGAAGATGTCCTTCATCAGGCGCTCGCCGCCCTGGTAGAGGTACTCCTCGTAGGTCCACTTCTCCGACTCAGGGCTCAGGTTCGCGTGGTAGTCATAGAAGCAGTCGATGAACTGCTTCCCGTGGATGTTGCGCTGGTTCTCGGGCCGTGCGTCCCACAAGGCGATGTGGGCGTCCACGATGAAGTAGTCCTCGCCGTCCTTGCTGTACATGCGTCCTCCGCGTCGATTCTCGGGTGACTGTCGTCACACCACTGATCGGAACGTAGGACCGGAACACGGCCCTGGCGAGGGGGTGCCGTCTCAATCTGAGATCCACCGTCGTCTCAATCTGAGACCTCGGCGTTTCAGCGACGCGCTCAGCCCCGGTCGAACTCGCCCAGCCGGTCCCACTCGACCGGTTGGTCCGCGATGTTGCGGATGTACGGCGTCTCGACGAG
>JANLYC010000118.1:0-1825 GCA_031365435.1 Nocardioidaceae bacterium | reverse complement strand
CACTGACCGTGCCGTCTCCTGCAGCGTCCCCGGTACCGTCCTGGCGGGCGCGAGCAGCTCCGCGCAACAGCGTCACCGCCTGCCGCACCTCGGGCCGGTCGAAGAACCGCTCGACGCCGCGCACAACAAAGGGGATGGATCGTTCGGCGAGAGCCTCCTCGAAGTTCTCGGACTGGGCATTGATCCGGAACAGGATCGCGATGTCACTGGCGGCCGTGCCCTGCCGGACCAGGGTGGCGATCGAGCCCGCCACCGCGGCCGCCTCGGCCACCTCGTCACCGTGCCCGGCGTACGTCACCTCGGCGCCGGGGCTTCGCGTGGCCTTGAGCTCGACCGCACGCGTGCCGATCTGCGGCCGCATCACGGTGTTGGCTGCTGCGATGACCTGCGGGGTCGAACGGTAGTTGCGCATCAGGGTGACGGACGTGGTCCGGGGGAACTTGGCGCCGAACTCGAGCAGGTAGTCAGCGGACGCACCGGCGAAGGAGTAGATGGTCTGGGCCGGGTCGCCCACCACGCAGATCGAGTCGCGCCCGCCGAGCCAGAGGTCGAGCAGGGCTGACTGGATGGGGCTGACGTCCTGGAACTCGTCGACGACGAACCACTGGTACTGGCGTCGGACCGTGGCCGCCACCCTCTCGTCGTCGCTCAGCACGGACGCGGCGCAAAGGAGGACGTCCTCCATGTCGATGCGCTGACGCGACCGCTTGGCCTCCTCGTAGGCCGCGTAGATCTTGCCGACCGTGGCCGCGTCGTAGGCCGCCAGCTCGCGGCCCGACCGCGGCGCCAATCGTGGGTAGTCGTCGGGACGGACGTTGGACACCTTCGCCCACTCGACCTCGCCGGCCAGGTCGCGAAGGTCGGCCTGCGAGGCCTTGAGGCGGTTGCGCGAGACGGCTTCGGCGAGGAGGCCGAGCTTGGACGCCACGAGCGAGGGGAGCTCGGCGCCATACACCTGGGGCCAGAAGTAGCGGGCCTGGCGCAGCGCCGCGGAGTGGAAGGTGCGCGCCTGCACGCCGACCGCGCCGAGCCGGGCCAGACGTGAGCGCAGCTCGCCGGCGGCGCGGGTGGTGAACGTCACCGCGAGACCTTCGGTGGGGACGAGGGAGCCGGTCGCCACGCCGTACGCGATCCGGTGCGTGATCGCCCGCGTCTTGCCGGTACCGGCGCCCGCCAGCACCCGGACCGGGCCGTCGAGCGCGGTCGCGACAGCGCGTTGCTCCGGGTCGAGACCCTCGAGCAGACGGTCGGCAGTCACGAGAATTCCTCTCAGATCGGGAAGACCGGGGCGATCCAGCGTGTTGTTGAAAGTGCACCTACTCGTGGACGCACCCGCCCCACGACTTCTCCGAGCCCACCCTACGGGCCGAAAGGGACAGTCTCGATGTCAGTTCAGCTCACGATGTACTCCACTCCCTGGTGTGGGTACTGCCACCGCCTCAAGGGCCAGCTCGACCGCGAGGGAATCACCTATCGCGAGGTCGACATCGAGCGGCAGCCCGAGGCGGCCGCGATCGTCGAGGAGGTCAATCGTGGCAACCAGACCGTTCCTACCCTGGTCTTTGCCGACGGCTCTGCCCTGACCAACCCGAGTCTTGCCCAGGTCAAGTCCAAGCTCGCCGCCTGACGCGCCCGGGTCGCCATACTCCCCCGGAGATCTCCGGCTCCCCCAGGCTCCTCCGGCTCCCCCAGGCTCCCAAGGCAGGTCCCCTGTCCCCCGCCCACGTTTGCCTAGTTCACAAGCCCCCTGGCATCTGAACTAGGCAAACGTGGGGCCAGGACTAGGTACTGGGCTTGGGGACATGGTGAGCCGGGTCAGTGCTCG
>JANLYC010000051.1:0-9301 GCA_031365435.1 Nocardioidaceae bacterium | reverse complement strand
GACCCAACGTGCGGTGATGGTGGGCGACGTCCACGTGTTGCTGACCTGGTCGGACGACGACGTTCGAGCCCTCGCCAACACCTGCCGGCACCGCGCACATGAGCTGCTCGATGCCGATGAGGCACGCAGTCGGCAGTCCATCGTCTGTCCCTACCACGCGTGGACCTACGACCTGTCCGGGCGCCTCCGCGCAGCGCCGGGCTACAAGGAGGTGGCGGGCTTCGACAGCGCCGAGCACAGCCTCGTCGCGTTGCCGGTGCATCGGTGGCACGGCTGGCTGTTCGTCCATGCCGCGACGTCCCTGGAGTCCGGTGCGGCGCTGCCGTTCGACCAGTTCATCGGCGACCTCGAGGGCGTGGTGGCGCCGTACCAGCCGGAGGCGTTGGTGCTCGGCGACCGCCACACCTACGTCGTCGAGGCGAACTGGAAGGTCATCGCCGAGAACTACCACGAGTGCTACCACTGCCCGCTCATCCACCCCGAGCTGTGCCAGGTCACGCCGCCGACTTCCGGTGACAACTACGACCTGCGAGGCGCCTGGATCGGCGGCGGCATGGTCCTGCGTGACGGGATGCAGACCATGTCGATCAGTGGCGAGTCACGTGGCCGGCCGATCCCCGGGGTCTCCCCCACCGCGGTCGAGTATCTCGGCCTGATCCCGAACCTGCTGATCTCCGCACACCCCGACTACGTGATGGCGCACCGTCTCGTCCCGCTGTCGCCGGGGCGTACGTGGGTCGAGTGCTCGTGGTACTTCCCCGACACCGGCAGCGAGGCCCCGATCGACCCGGCATACGCGGTGGAGTTCTGGGACATCACCAACAAGCAGGACTGGAACGCCTGCGAGTCGGTCCAGCGAGGCCTGGCCTCACCGCACGTGCGGCCGGGTCCGTTCAGCCCGAGCGAGGACGCGGTGCACATGTTCGTGACCACCATCGCCCGCGCCTACCGCGGTCTCCCCATCCACGAGCCGGCCGGCAACCTCTAGCCGGCGGGCTGTCCAGGTTCGGATGGACAGCCGGTGAAAGCTAGCATCGCCGTCCATGACGATCGAGCGAAACGACCCACCACTGGACGGGGACGAGCGCACCACGCTGACGACCTTCCTGGACTGGCACCGCGCCACCTTGGCGGTGAAGTGCGAGGGGCTCACGGACGAGCAGCTGCGTCTGCGGTCCGCAGCCCCATCCACGTTGTCGCTGCTCGGGCTGGTCCGTCACATGGCCGAGGTGGAGCGGACCTGGTTCCGTCGCGTCATGTCGCGTGAGGACATCGGCCTGGTCTACTCCGACAGTGGCGACTTCCAGGCGGCCTACGACGCCGCGGACGCCTCGGTCGCCGAAGCGTTCGCGAACTGGCAGGCCGAGATCGAGCACGCGCGGGTGGTTACCGGGAGTTTCGAGGACCTCGAAGCCAAAGGCTTCTGGCCCAAATGGCAGGTCGAGGTGACGCTGCGCTGGGTGCTCGTGCACATGGTCGAGGAGTACGCGCGCCACAACGGGCACGCCGACTTCCTCCGCGAGGCCATCGACGGCGTCACCGGGGAGTGAGGGCCCGACCTCAGCCGAGCCTGCTCGGGCGGCGCGGCGACGGTTCCGCAGCTAGGTTGTCGGGATGTTCGAGGGATTCGTCGATGAGCAGGTCGATGTCGGTGAGGTGACGATCCGGGTCCGGCACGCGGGCACAGGTCCGGCGGTGCTCCTCGTTCATGGCCATCCGCGCACGGGCGCCACCTGGCATCGTGTCGCGCCACAGCTCGTCGCCGCCGGCTGCACCGTGGTCTGCCCCGACATGCGGGGCTACGGGCGGTCGGGCAAGTTGCCGGTGCGCCCGGACCACGCGCAGCAGTCCAAGCGGGCGGTCGCTGCAGACCTCGCCGTGCTGATGAAGTTGCTCGGACACGACCGGTTCACCGCCGTTGGTCATGACCGCGGTTGCTACGTCGCGATGCGCCTCGCCCTGGATCATCCCCACCGCGTCAGCCGGCTCGTGGTGATGGACGGCATACCGATCAGTGAGGCACTGTCCCGCTGCGACGCAGAGTTCGCTCGGAAGTGGTACCACTGGTTCTTCTTGGCGCAGCCCGAGCGCCCCGAGCGGGCGATCATGGCGGACCCGGACCAGTGGTACCGCAGCGACCCGGACCGCATGGGACACGAGAACTACCAGGAGTTCCGGACGGCGATCCACGACCCGGACACGGTGCGGGCGATGCTCGAGGACTATCGCGCCGGCCTCGGCATCGACCGCATCCATGAGGAGCACGACAAGGCGGCGGGCCGGCGCATCCGGTGCCCCACGCTGTTCCTGTGGTCCGAGCGCGACGACCTGCAGGAGCTGTACGACGACCCGCTCGCCATCTGGCGGGACTGGGCCGTCGACGTGACCGGACACTCGATCGAGTCGGGTCACCACATGGCGGAGGAGAATCCCGACGACCTGGCTGCCGCGCTCGTCCGGTTCATCGTCACACCAGGTTGACCTGCTTGCCTCGGTGAGCACTTGACCGGACGCCTCATTACCTAGACACTCTAGGTATGAAGCGTGATCAGACGCAGGGCTACCTGGATGTGCTCCTGCTCCGCATCCTCAGTGCCGGCCCAGCCCATGGGTATGCCGTCATCACTGCGCTCAAGGACTCGAGCAGCGGCCTGTTCGACCTCCCCGAAGGGACCGTCTACCCCTCGCTGCACCGCTTGGAGCAGACAGGGCTTCTCGCCAGCGCGTGGGACTCGACCAGTGGGAGACGCCGCCGCGTGTACTCGCTCACCGGACGCGGCGAGCATGCCCTCAACGCCGGTCGCCGTGAATGGAAGACGTTCGCCGCCGGTATGAACGCAGTCCTGCAGGCAACCTCATGAGCGAGGATCGGTGGGATTCGGGCCGGCGCGGGGGCGACCCGATCGAGGCCTACGTCGATGAGCTCACCGACCGGCTGCACGGGTCGCCAGCCCAGGTGCGGCGCGTCGTCTCCGAATCTGCCGAACATCTCCGCGACGCCGCCGAGGCACACGAGGCCACCGGCCTGAGCGCTGACGAGTCCGCACTCGCGGCTGTACGGGACTTCGGCAGCGCCGCTGACCTGGCGCGCGCGATCAACCGGACTGCCTGGACGGGAGCCCGGATGACAGTCGTTCGCGACATGGGCGAGACCCTGCTACTCCTTGCCGCGGTGGGAATGGTCGTCGTCGGCCTCGCCGGTGTCGCTGCGCGCCTGGTCGCGGCCGTCACGTCTGCACAGTCCGTCTTCGGGTTGCCGGGCAACGCCACGGTCTCCGCAACCAGCTGCGCCCATTGGCTGGCGGTCCAGCCGAACGCCACCGGCTGTCGGCAGGCCGGGGCCTTCGAAGCCGCCGGCGACCTGACGCGCGGCATGGTCGTGGTCGGCCTGGTCGGACTTCTGCTCCTGGGCGTGCTCGCCGTCATCCGACGTGTGGCGCCTCATCCTGCAACGCTGCCACCGATTCTCGGGCCAGCCGTGGCCACGACAGCCTTCGGCGCTGCCGCAGCAGGTCTGACCTGCCTGGCTGCTGGCAACGCCGTCGTCCTCGCCACGTGGGGTCAGGGTCTGTGGTGGGTCTCGGCCGCCTGCTCGTTCGCCGCCGCGCTGATCAGCTTCGTCCTCGCCGTCCGCCGGTTGCCACGAAGTTCCGGGTCTGCCGTCCAGGTCTGACCGGATCAGGTCTCAGCAGTGCCCTCGGCCGCACCTTTGCCGACGTCACAGCTGAGCAGGTCACCGGGCTGGCACCCGAGCACGTCGCACAGCGCGGTGAGTGTCGAGAAGCGGACCGCTCGGGCGCGGTCGTTCTTGAGAATCGACAGGTTCGCGATCGTGATGTCGGCGCGCGAGGCCAGCTCGGTGAGCGTCATACCGCGCTCTGCCAGCAGTTGGTCCAGATGCACCGAGATACGGTGCGACGAGGGCTCGGCTGCCATTCAGATCGTGGCCTCGACGTCTTCGCGAAGCCGTGAGCCGTACGCGAACACCTCCGCGAGGATGAACGCGCTCAACCCACCGAGCAGCGCACCCCCGGGAATCTCGTAGCCGGCAACGCCCAGGTCAACGCCTGGGTACGACGACAGTGAGCTGAACAGGGCGTTCCGAAAGCCATAGTTCAGCAGCTCGACCACGGGACCTCCCACCACGAGCAGGAAGCCCAGCCGGCGCAGTCGCCGTACGTTGTCCGGGCCGAACGGGTCACCGCGCATGACCGACTTCAGCACGCCACGCACGAGCCACAGGCTTCCGACGACGAGAACGAGCGGCCCGAGGTCCTGCGCCGAGCGGTACAACATCTGCTCCGACGACGGGTCCGGGACCTCGGCCTTGACGCGGGCATCGAGCCAGGAGTCGACCCGCAGCCCTGCCGGCAGCGGCCCGACGTCGTCCGGAGACAGCTGCAGCGGGACTGTCAGCGTGTTGCCGTACAACAGCGAGTCGCCGTGTCGTGCGAGTCCCACGCCTACGGACGCGAGGGCGAGCAGGCCGAACGCCGCGCTGAGCACGAAGAAGCCCGTGACGAGGAGGTAACCCGTGCGCACGGGTCCTGACACAGTCGGAGACGCCATGGCGCACCCTCCTTATCGAAAAACGATGTTATTGATGAACGATAGCATCGAAAATCGATATGACAAGAGCCCGTCAAACTGCTCTGGGGATGGTCTCCTCCCAGCGCCGTGTCGCCACGGTCGCCTGACCCGCCTCGGGGGTCGCCTCGCGAGCGGCCAGCTCGATCCGGACTGTGACGGTGGCCGCCGCCAGGACCACCTCCATCGTGGCGGCCGTCGAGACCTCGACCTCGGGCCACCGGATGGTCAACGTGGTGGTCGCCATCGACCGCTGCTCGAAGGTCTCGCGGTCGACGCGGACGAGGCCCTCGTAGTGCTCGGTCGCGGTTCCGTCGTAGGGAATCTCATACGTCGACCCGTGGTCGACCACGCAGGACGTCGTACCCGCGAGCACATCCCTCTCCACGGTCCAGGTGAGGCCGGCCGGGTCCTCGCCTGACGAGCCGCCAGGTGCCAGCACGGGCGGTTCGAAGCCGGACGGACCGCTCCACACCGGCAGCGTCAACGCCCCGCCGTGGATCGTCAGAGTGACCGGACCGGGTGGCGCCGCGGTGTTGGGCCAGTCGGCGCCTGCCAACGACAGCCGCATCCGTTGACCCGCGTCGAAGGAGTACGCACACGCCTCGAGCTCGACCTCGACGGCATACACCTCGCCGGGGACGAGCGGATCGACCCGGTCCAGACCGGCCCGGCAGCTGAGATTGAGCGTTCCGCGCGACACCAACGCGGAGGTCTCGTCGGGGAACACGTCGCACAGCTTCACCGAGACGAAGGCGGCCGGCTGATCGACGCTGATCTGCAGCCGCACCCGGGGGTGTCCCAGCATCGTCAGTGCCTCGGCGTCCCACTCCCACGTGAGCGAGGCGGCGTCGTCGGTCCGTTGGTCCTGGCTCAGGCCCCACGGTAGGTGCCCGGCACAGTCGATCCAGGCGTCCACGCCGACGTCGGGTCGCACGACGTATGCCGGTCGCTCGTCCATCGCGCGGGTCACGAGGGAGCTGCGCGGCGAGGGCCACTCCTCCCGCATCCAGCTGCCCTCGTGCAGGTCCAGCACTGCCGACGGACGCGTCGACGACCGCACGAAACACGTCATGGCCGGCCCGTCGTCGGCCAGCCCGTCATCGACACCGTTGTCGATGCCGCGCAGCCAGCGGTCCCACCAGGCGACCATCTCCGGCATCGAGTCGATCCGCGGGCCGGGGATCGCCGACTCGGTCGCGGCATGCCCCCACGGCCCTGCGAGCAGCCGGTGCGGCACCCCCTGCGCGCGCAACCGCTCGATCATGCGGAACGAGTTGTTGCGGTAGCCGTCAGCCCAACCGGCGATGATCATCGTGGGGCAGGCGATCCGGACATAGCCTGGCCGCACAGACCCGTGCCGCCAGTAGGAGCTGTCGAGCTGCTCGCGCAGCCAGGTCAGTGCCCACGGCTCGCTCGTCTCGACACGACGAACCCATTCCTCGCGCCAGCCATCACCCCAGACCGCGGGGACAGGCGGCAACGCGTTCATCGGCGTCATGTAGTGGCAGTAGTCGACCAGGTCGAGGAGCTTGAGGATGCCCCCGCGGTAGTGCACGTCGTCGGTGTAGCGGTCGTCGGTGCCGTAGATCGCGATGATCGCCTTGAGGTGCTCAGGCCGCTCACAGGCCATCTGCAACGAGTTGAACGCCGAGTACGAGGTGCCGTACATGCCGATGTTGCCGTCACACCAGGCCTGCTGGGCCAGCCAGTCGATCACGCCGTGCAGGTCCTGCTGCTCCCGCGGAGGGTACTCGTCGGTGGCGTCACCGCCCGACGAGCCCGTCCCGCGCAGGTCGAGACGGCAGACGGCATACCCGTGTCCGTCGCGCAGGCGCACGTAGTCCGGTCGGTACGACGACGTGAGGTCGTCCTTGCGGTACGGCAACGCCTCGAGAATGCAGGGTTGCGGACCGTCGACGTCCTCGGGGAGGTAGAGCGTCGCCGACAAAGTGACGCCGTCGTCCATCCGGATCCGGACTTCGTGGCACCGGTCGTCGAGGTCGGGGCGGTTCACGTGTCGGCCCGGCCGTGGCGTCGCAGCAGCTCCACGACCTCTTCGACGGGGAGACCCGTCGACGTGTTTCCGGCACGGCCGACGACTGTCCCCGCGGTGAGCATGGAGTTCAGCACCGCCTCCTCGGTCGCCTCGACCACGGCCGCGAACAGCGTGTCGAACCCGCGCCCGGTGACGACCGGGGTCGACCACGTGCGGTCGTCACGCCCGACGCGGACACCGGTCGACGTCGCCATGAAGATCTCTCCACTCCCGTGGTGTGCGACCGACCCGGTCCGCGCCAGCCCGAGACCGACCCGCCGCGCCAGCCGCGCACAGCCCGCGCCGTCCACAGGTGCGTCGGTGACGACCAGTCCGATACACGATCCGGCCGGTGGCTTGCGGTCGGCTCGCTCGTCGGATCCGGCAGCCCGGGCGAGCAGCCGTCCGACCGGGACGCCGGCGACGGTCAGCTGGTCGCGGGTCCCGAAGTTCGTCATGAGCAGCACCCCGACGGTGTGACCGTCGACGACCCGCGACGCCGTGCCGATCCCGCCCTTGAACCCGAGGCAGCTCATCCCGGTGCCCGACCCGACCGCGCCCTCCGCGGGCGGCGTCGACGACCCGACCGAGGCGTCCGCCTCCTCCCACGCACGTTTGACGTCGTGATGACTGACCTGCATCCGGCGTGCGTCGTTGAGGAAGGAATCGTCGCACTCGCCCACGACGGGAATGACGAAGTCCTCCGCCACATCGGGCCAGCGCTCGAGCATCAGCTCACACGCAGCGTCATACACGCGCCCCAGCTGCAGGGTGGAGGTCAGGAACACCGGTGTCTCCAGGGTTCCCCACTCACCCGCGGTGACGAAGCCGGTGCACTCGCCGGCGCCGTTCAGCACGGCACCCCCAGCGGGCAGCATCTCGTGGAACGGGTCGTCGCGCAGCCGCACGACGGTCACACCCGTCCGCGCCACACCCCGACCCTGCGGCGGGTCGGGCTCGTCACGCCACACGGTCGCGTGCCCGACACCGACACCCTCGACGTCGAGGACGGAGTTGGTAGGCCCGGTCGGCAGCGAACCGATACTGATCGGCAAGTCAGTAACGCGTGGCATGATCAGATCCTGCCGCAACTCGGTCTGGAGGGGAACCATGGACGAGTCCGCCCTGCCCGTCGTCTGGTCGGAAGCCACGCTGGAACATCGTCCCGACCGCGAGGTGTGGATCGGGATGCCGCTCGTCGGGACCGAGATTCCCGAACGAGTCACGGTGATCCGAGAGGCTCTGACCGCTGCCGGTCATCCGCTCGTCGAGCCAACGCCGCACGGCGACGAGGCGCTCGAAAGTGTCCACAGCCGCGAACTGGTCCGGCATCTGTCCACGGTGTATGCCGCGTGGGTGGCCGAGGGTTTCGTCGACCACGGCCAGGACCGGGTCGTCCCCTACTTCTTCCCGACCGCAGCGATGCTCGGCACGATCGCCCCGACCGATGCGGCGGCGGTCCACGCCCGCGCGGGCCAGTACTGCTACGACACGATGACCACGGTCGGACCGGGCAGCTGGGCCGCGATCCGGGCGGCCGCGGACTGCGCACTGACTGCGGTCGACCTCGTGACCGGCGGTCAGGCACGTCAGGTCTATGCGCTCTGCCGGCCACCGGGCCACCACGTCACCCGCGACGCGTACGGCGGATCGTGCTATCTCAACAACGCCGCGCTGGCCGCCCAGGCGTTGCACGACGCGGGTCACGAGCGCGTCGCCGTGATCGATGTCGATGCCCATCACGGCAACGGAACCGCGGCCATCTTCTACGACCGGGCGGATGTGCTTTACGGCTCGGTGCACGTCGACCCCGGGGCCGGCTGGTTTCCCCACGTCGTCGGCCACGCGACCGAGACCGGGTCCGGAGCCGGAGACGGGGCGACCGTCAACGTGTCCTTGACGCCGGGTGCCGGTGACGATGCGTTCCTCGACGGCGTACGACGACTGAGCTCATGCGCGCGTGAGCACGGGTCGACGGCGCTCGTCGTGTCCCTGGGGGTGGACGCGGCCGCCGACGACCCCGAGAGCCCGCTCCAGGTCACGCACGAGGGCTACGCCCGCGCCGGCGACCTGCTGCTCGATGACCTGGACCTGCCCACGGTCATCGTCCAGGAAGGTGGCTACCACCTGCCGACTCTGGGCACGTTGGTCACCGCCTTCCTCTCCCCCTGACTTGCCACCGAACACCCCCATTCGCCCGAACCGCGGCGCAAAACCGCTCGATTCGGGGGAATGGGGGTGCTCGGACGACGGGTGGGTATGACGACGAAGGCCCCGAGCAGCTGCTCGGGGCCTTCGCGTACGGGCTGGGACTAGAAGTCCATGCCTCCCATGTCGGGGGCGCCACCGGGGGCAGCGCCGGCCTTCTCGGGCTTGTCGGCGACGACGGCTTCGGTCGTCAGGAACAACGCAGCGATCGAGGCGGCGTTCTGCAGCGCAGAGCGGGTCACCTTGACCGGGTCGTTGATCCCGGCAGCCAGCATGTCGACGTACTCGCCGGTCGCAGCGTCGAGACCGTGACCGGCCTCGAGGTTACGAACCTTCTCGGCCACGACTCCACCTTCGAGACCGGCGTTGATGGCGATCTGCTTGAGCGGGGCCTCGGCAGCGAACTTGACGATCGCGGCGCCTGTGGCCTCGTCACCGGTGAGGTCGAGCGTCTCGAACGCCACCTTG
>JANLYC010000567.1:0-10655 GCA_031365435.1 Nocardioidaceae bacterium | reverse complement strand
CGATGACGTCGAACGGGTGGAACGGGTAGGTGAAGACCGTCCCGACCACGCCCGACGGGCCGTTCCCCCGGTGCTTGATGTACACCTCGGTCTCGGCGTCGGCGTCGAGACCGAGATCCGCGGCCAGGAGCGGCCCCTCGGGACCGCGCAGGTCGCGTTCGCAGTACGGTGCATGCTCGAGCAGCTGCCCGAACTTCGACAGGTAGCGCTTCGGCGGCGAGATGTGCGAGTTCGCCTCGATGCAGTAGACCCGCAGCGGCTCACCCGCGCCCGTCGGGATCCACCGGTGCGTGGTGGCCCGGGGAATCAACACATAGTCGCCCTGGCCGACCTCGAACGACCCGAAGACGGTCTCGACCCGCGCCTGACCACGTTCGACGTAGCAGCACTCGTCCCCGATGCCGTTGCGGTACAGCGGAGACGTGGCGCCGGCGACGACGTAGGAGATGCGGACATCTGCGTTGCCCAACACCAACCGGCGCCCGCGCACGACGTCGACGTCCGCGACGGCTTCGAGATCGAACAGGTCGTGCAGCTTCAGGTGCAGCGGCTTGAGAGGGTGGTTGGGCTTGGTGGAAAGGTCCGCTACCTGCCACACCTCAGACGCCACGATCCGCGACGGGAGGTTGCGGTGGTAGAGCAGCGACGAGTCCGACGAGAACCCCTCCTCGCCCATCAGCTCCTCGAAGGCGAGGGTCTCTCCGTCGGGCCGATGCTGCGTGTGTCTCTTGGGTGGAACCGAGCCCACCGACCGGTAGTACGCCACGCTGCAACCCTGCCACATCGACACAGCCCGCACAGGCAGGTGTGGTCGGTTGCCGGTCCCCCGCCTTCCGCCCAGCCCCGGCCGGTCTCCTCCGCTCCCTTCCAGTACGGTGCTGACGTGCCGACCGCCGACTCGCCATCCGGACTGTTCGACCGGCTTCTCGACGATGCGGCGATGTTTCCTCCTGGCAACGCCGACGCCCGCACAGCCATCGCCGAACACCTCGACTACCGGGCCGGTGCCCTGGACCGCTTCGTCGGCCCCCTTCTCGTGCACACGGACCGCTGGGCCGAGGTCGGGTCCGCCCATGCTGCCGCCGGCTCGCCGGCCCTCGACGTCATCGTGCTGGGTGCGACGGCTGCCCCCCGGCCGGTTCCAGGAATGCGGGTCGTGGGTGCGGAGCTGCTCGTGCCCGGACTTCCGCTGCCCGCGTCGCCGGCCGGTCTGCCCATCGCCTGTGAAGTGGTGGCCGCCGACGACCCGGGACTGGCCGTGCTCGAGGCGATCGCATCGTCCGGCGACGGTGACTACGTCGGCAAGTTCCGGACCGGCGGTACGACGGCCGCGGCATTTCCCGACGAGGCTCAGCTCGCGCGCGTCGTGGTCGCGGCCGCGCGAGTGGGTACGCCGATGAAGTACACGGCGGGACTGCACCACGCCCTGAGGTTCCGCGATGCCCGGACGGGTTTCGAGCACCACGGCTTCCTGAACCTGCTCGTCGGCGTCCGGGCGGCGTTGAGCGGCGCGGCCGAGCGCGAGGTCGCTGACATCTTGACCCTGCGCTCAGCCGACCCGATCGTCAGCGACGTGCTCGGCTGGTCGGTCGACGAGACGGCAGCCGTGCGTCGGTCGTTCGTGTCGTTCGGCTGTTGCGGAGTCGCTGACCCTGTCGCTGATCTGGTCGACCTGGGTCTGGTCACGATGAAGGAGAACTGATGTCCTGGCTCGAGGAGTCGCAAGGGCTGGTCGCCGACTCGCCCTACGGCGTCCACACACTTCCTTACGGCGTGTTCTCTGTCGGAACCGCGTCGCCTCGCGTAGGAGTCCGCATCGGCGACCAGGTGATCGACCTCGCCGCGGTGTCGCAGGCATTGGCGACCCCGAACGCCGACGTCTTCGCGCGATCCTCTCTCAACGCGCTGATGGCGTTGGGACGACCGGCGTGGACGGCGATCCGCTCCTGGGTCACGATGCTGGTCACGGACGACACCCATCGCGAGCTGGTCGAGCAACATCTGGTGGACGTGGCGTCGGTGAGGATGCACCTGCCCATCGAGGTGGCCGACTACGTCGACTTCTACGCCAGCGAGGTCCACGCCACCAACGTGGGCAAGATCTTCCGACCGGACTCACCAGACCTGCCGCCGAACTGGAAGCATCTTCCGATCGGTTACCACGGCCGCGCGGGAACGGTCGTGGTCAGCGGCTCAGACGTCGTACGTCCGACCGGACAGCGGCGACCGGGTCCCGACGGCGTGCCCGCCTTCGGTCCCAGCACCACACTGGACATCGAGTGTGAGGTCGGGTTCGTCGTGGCCGGGCGCACCGCACTCGGCACTTCGGTACCAGTGCACGATGCAAGGGAGCACCTGTTCGGTGTCGTCCTTCTCAACGACTGGAGTGCTCGCGACATCCAGGCATGGGAGTACGTGCCCTTGGGGCCGTTCCTCGGGAAGTCGTTCGCCACCAGCATCTCGGCCTGGGTGGTGCCCTTCGAGGCGTTGACCGCGGCCGAGGTACCGCTGCCGGGCCAGGATCCGCCCCCGCTCCCCTACCTGCAGGGTGCCACCGACGCGGACGTCTTCGGTCTCGACCTGCACCTGGACGTGCGGATCAACGGCTCGCTGGTGAGCTCCCCGGAGTTCCGGGACATGTATTGGTCACCGACCCAGATGCTGGCACACCTGACCGTCAACGGTGCCAGCCTTCGCGACGGCGACCTGTTCGCGTCGGGAACGGTCAGCGGAACCGAACGTACGACGTTCGGCAGCCTGCTCGAGCGCACCTGGAACGGCGAGCAGCCGGTCACGCTCGACGACGGCAGCCGCCGCGGGTTCCTCGAGGATGGCGACGTGGTCACGATGACGGGCTGGGCACCGGGACCGGGCGGCGCCCACGTCACGCTGGGCGAGGTGGTCGGAAGGATCCTGCCGGCGCGCTCCTGAGGTCATCGGCAGGTACGGAAGGATACGTGGGCCGCATTGGTCGTTTGAGGCATCCGAAGCACGCGAGCCACCGCCCGGGCGGCTCAGAGCCGGCGGCGCAACCGCAGCTCGTCACGCAGGGCCGGCGGGAGGGGTAGCCCACGCTCGACCAGACCGGCAGCGTAGTCCTCGAGGCAGGCAAGCAGGTGCCGGCGCTGGAGCTCGCCCCGACCGGGCTGCCGCTGTGTGCATCGCCGTTCGGCCTCGAGCGCCTCTCGAGCCGCAGCCAACCGACGGACCAGAACGTTGAGGTTGGACGATTGCGAGACGCGTGACTCGATCAAAGGCATGATCTCGGCTCTCTGCTCCGGTGAGCCGGGCCGCGGGTCGGGCCGTCGTACCGGATCCCGCCAACCTACTGCATCCGGTTGGGCTCCGCTGCCACTCAACCGGTCTGGACCGCCAGCTCAGCGAAGTCTGGCCAGTCGTCGTGCTCGACGATCTGTGACACGACGCGAGGAGTCGAGACCAGCTGGCGAGGGAGCGTCTGCCGCGCAGCCGGGGAGTGTCGTCCAGACGTTGGCCTTCGCGGCGGACGCGGAAGAACGGGCGAGCGACATCGCGGCGGCGGGCTGACCTCGCCGCCGGATGCGACTGTCGGTGGATCGTGACAACCTGCCCGGCATGACCAAGATCTGGACCTCGATGCTCGTCGATCAGCTCGACTTCTACATGGCCGCCCATTTGTTGCCCCGACTGACCGGGCTGACTGACGAGGAGTTCCGTTGGGAGCCCACCGATGACTGCTGGTCAGTACGCCCCGATCCCGCCGGTGGCTGGACGGTCGAGGAAGGACGAGACGACGGGCGTGAACACGTCACCACGATCGCGTGGCGGCTGGCCCACCTCGCGGTGGGAAACCTGGGCACCCGCTCACTGTGCTTCTTCGGACCGGACTCCCCCGAGGGCACCGACATGTTCGACCCGCGCTACCAGCCTCCCGTTCCCGGCACAGCCAAGGCGGCGGTGGGATTGCTCGAAGAGAGCTATGCCCGGTGGCGCGACGGCATCAGCGGACTCGACGACGAAAGGCTTGCCGCACCGGTGGGGCCCAAGGGCGGTCCGTTCGCCGCTGACCCGATGGGTGCCCTGGTCCTGCACGTGAGCCGCGAGACCATGCATCACGGCGGCGAGATCGGGGTCCTGCGCGACCTCTACCGGGAGTACCGCACACGGTCATCGCCTTGACAGCCGGTGCTCGCGCAGGGCAGGTCAGCCGGCTGGGACGAGGGTGAAGCGACGACCGAAGAGTCGCCGCGCCTGCCGCGCCGTGAGGATGCCACTGGCGGCGTCCGTCCCGGGCTTGGCACCCGCTTTCTGTAGCTGCCACTTCCTGACCTCGGCACGGGTCAGCTCGAGGTAGTTGCCGGTCACGGGCAGCTCGACCCCACCGTCGAGCGGGATGCCGTTCAAGCGGTGTTGGAGGATGCGCACACTGTCGGAGCTCGTCGTGCCGAAGGTCAGCTCGGCCAGGACCACTTGGCCCCTGGCCAGTGGATGTGGACGCTCCCTGGTGTAGACGAGGCTGGGTGGGAAGATGCAGACCCCGTTCGATGCCAGGCCTTGCGCGGGCGGACCCTCATCTGCTCCGATGCCGTTCAGATACTGGAACGGGTCGCTGAACCGGTGCTTCGTCATCACGGCGACGTGCAGGTGCGGCCCCGTCGAATGACCGTTGTGGCCGCTCAGCGCGATCTGCTGTCCGGCGGTGATCTGGTCACCCTTCTGCACCGGGACGTTCGGCGACACATGGAGGTAGAGGACAGTGGCCAGGTCACCCTTGTAGGTGATCCCCTGCATCACCCAGTTGGCTTCCTGGCCACTCACCCCCTCCTGGTCCGGTGCCATGTTCGCCTGGTCGTCGTTGGTAGCCAGGACGATGCCGTTCCGCACCGCGAAGACCGGCGTACCGATGGGGACGCCGTAGTCGTACCCGGCATGCAGGTCCCCCTTGGAGTAGCGCCAGGTGGTGCCCAAACTCATGTTCTTCCGTACCAATGGGAGATTCATACTTCGGTCGTACGCCGTCATACCGCGTGCGGACATAGCCCATTCGGCCCATTTCACCGCTCGATCGACCCGCAGTGCGGATTCAGCGCCGATCGCCCAGGTCGCCCAGGTCCGTGCGTCGATGGTCGGACCGGGAAAGCCAGCCCGGACTGACCTCCACGCCCCAACCCGGACCACTCGGGATCTCCACGTGTCCGTCCGTCACCCTGAACGGGTCGTCGACGAACAACCCCGTCTGCCAGGGGTAGTAGTCCGGCCCTTCGATGGACAGCTCCAGGTACTTGCCGCCGTTGGGGATGGCGCCCAGGAGGTGCATGGTGCAGACCGTGACCAGGGACAGGTTGGCGCTGTGCGGCGTACACGGAAGTCCGGCAGCGGCCGCCAGCTCGACCACCTGCAGAGTGCGCCACAATCCACCCAGGTACATGACGTCGGGCTGGACGATGTCGACGGCGCGCAGCTCGACCATGCGCTGCCAGGTGGCCAGATCCCAGTCCTGCTCACCGCCGGTGACGTCGATGGTCAGGGCGTCCGTGACCTGCTTGGTCTCGTCCAGGCGCCAGTAGGGGCACGGCTCCTCGAAGTGGCTGACGCCTTCGGCCTCGAGCAGCTGCCCGACCTCGATCGCACGCGCCGGCGAGAAGCCGCTGTTGGCGTCGACGAGCCTGGCCACGCCGTCACCGAGAGCCCGCGCCACCGTCGGGACCACCTCCTCGGTGCGCCCCGGCCATTCGTCGATGTCGTGGCCGCACTCAGCGCCCACACGCCACTTGAAGGCGTCGAAGCCGGCGTCGTCTCGCAGTCGGCAGAGCCGCTCGGCTTCGTCGCGTGGCGTGATGTCTCGACGCATGGATGATGCGTAGGCACGAAGGCGACCGGTGTGTCCGCCGAGGAGCTCGACCACAGGCACTCCTGCGGCGCGACCCTGCAGATCCCAGAGGGCCGTGTCGAGTCCCGCGAGGGCCCGGCACCGGTAGCTCCCCGGGAACTTGTGCTCGCGCTCCTCGACCCGGGTCACGGCGGCACCGATCTGGACGGCGTCCAGGCCCAGCGCCCAGGGGGCTACCTGCCGGTGGAAGATCTGGGCTGTGATGTCGGCGTTGTACGTCGACGTCTGGCCCCAGCCGACCAGCCCTTCGGACGTGGTGAGCCGGACGAAGCACACGAACTCGTCGTGGAAGGTCTCGAGCGAGGCGATGGTCCCCAGCTCGCCGGGCTCCATCAGCTCGCCCCGGAGTCCGGCAGCTTGATCATGACGTGCTTGATCTGTGTGTACTCCTCCAACGAGTACACCGAACGCTCCTTGCCGTGCCCGGACTGCTTGAACCCGCCCCAGGGCATCTCGGCGGTGACCGCGCCATGGTCGTTGATCCACACCGTCCCGAAGTCAAGCCGGCGGGCGGCGTCCATGGCGACACCGACGTCTCGGGTGAACACGGATGCGCCGAGCCCGTACTCGACGTCGTTGGCGAGCTGCAGGGCATGCCCGTCGTCGTCGGCACGCTGGACCGTGACGACGGGCCCGAACACCTCGCGCTGGACGATCTCGCTGTGGTGGTCGACGTCGACCATCACAGTCGGTTCTACGAAGTACCCGTGGCCCGTGGCGTTCCCGCCACCCGCGACGATCCGACCGCCGGCCGCGACGGCCCGCTCGAGGAAGCCGACCACGGCATCGCGGTGTCGTTCGTGGGTGAGCGGTCCCATCTCCACCGCTGGGTCGGCTGGTGGACCTACGTGCAGCGTGCCCACCTCGCTCAGCAGGGCCGCCATGACGTCGTCGTACGCACGTCGCGTGACGATCACGCGGGCAGCCGCACTGCAGTCCTGGCCGGCGTTCCAGAACGACGCGGCGCGGAGCGAGCGTGCCACCTCAGCCGGGTCGGCGTCGTCGAGCACGACCGCTGGAGCCTTGCCACCGAGCTCGAGGTGGACGCGCTTGAGCGTCTGCGCCGCACGTGCCGCGACGTCGCGCCCGGTCTGGGTGCCACCGGTGAGAGAGATGAGGTCGATGTCGGCATGTCGAGCAATGGCCGCCCCGGCCACGCTGCCGAGACCGGTCAGGACGTTGTGCACCCCGGGTGGCAGCACGTCAGCCGCGAGTGCGGCCAGCCGGAGCGTGGAGAGCGGGGTCTGTTCCGACGGCTTGAGGACGACGGAGTTCCCAGCGGCGAGCGCGGGCGCGAGCTTGGTGACAGCCGTCAGCAGGGGGTAGTTCCAGGGCGTGATCAGGCCGGCCACGCCGATGGCCTCGCGTCGGATGATCGACGTGTAGCCCGCGGCGTACTCACCCGCGGCACGCCCTTCGAGGCAGCGGCCCGCTCCGGCGAAGAACCGCAGCCGATCGGCCGCGCTCCGCATTTCTCCGCCCACAACCCCGATGGGGTGTCCCGCGTTGAGCGTCTCGAGCCGGCTCAGCTCCGCGACATCGGCATCGATACGGTCGGCCAGGGCCATCAGGAGGTCGGCTCGTTCACGTGGTGGGCGGCGACTCCACGGACCGCTGGCCCGGCGCGCCGCCGCGACGGCGAGATCGACCTCGGGCTCCCCCGCCGCGGGCACCCGGGTGATGACATCTTCGGTAGCCGGGTCGATGACTTCGAGCCCGACCTCATCCGCCGCATCGACCCAGGAGCCATCGATGTAGTTGCGGTTCTCTATCAGCTCCGTTGCTGGCTGCAGCGCGGTGGACGTATCAGTCGAAGACGAGGACACTGCGAGCTCCCTCTCCCTGTCGTAGCTGGTCGAAGGCGTTGTCGAGCTCATGCAGAGCGATCCGCCGGCTGATGAGCTCGTCGAGGAACAGTCCCCCGGTGAGGTAGTGGTCGACCAGCGCCGGCACGTCCTGGACGAGGTTGGACGAACCGAAGTAGCAGCCCTTGATGGACTGCTCGTTGACGAAGGGGCCGGCATCGATGGTCAGCTGCGCCCCGCTCCGCAGCAGACCGACCAGCACGGCCTGGCCTCCTACGTCCAGACTCCCCCAGGCCTGCTGGATGGTGCCTTCGCGACCGAGTGCCTCGAATGCGTAGTCGGCGCCCCCGACCAGGTCCTTGACCGCCTGGCACGGGTCGACGGTGCGCGAGTCCACCGTGTCGGTCGCGCCGAGCCGACGCGCGAGGTCGAGCTTCTCGACGTTGACGTCCACGGCCATGATGCGGCCGGCGCCGGCCAGCCGGGCGCCCTGGACGATGTTGAGGCCCACTCCCCCGCAGCCGTAGACGACGACGCGCGACCCAGCTCGTACACGCGCCGTGTTGTGGACAGCCCCGAAGCCCGTGAGCACGGCGCAGCTGAGGAGGGCCGCGGAGTCCAGGGGCATCGCCTCGGGTATGACGACCGCGCCCGACTCCGGGACGACGGCATACTCCGCGAACGACGCCACCGTGAGGAAGTGATGGAGAGGCCGACCTGCTGCGCTGAGCCGGCTGGTCCCGTCCATGAGGGTGCCGGCAGTCATCGCAGCGGCTGCGGTCATGCAGTAGTTGGGGCGACCGGCCGTGCAGGCCTGGCACGTGCTGCAGGAAGGGACGATCGACATCACGACACGATCGCCCGGCCGCAGCCGTGTCACCTCCGGTCCGCATTCGACGACGACGCCGGAGGCCTCATGCCCCAGCACGGCGGGAAACGGGACGAGGGTCCGCTTGCCGTCGATGGCATTGAGGTCGCTGGCGCACAACCCACTGGCTGCGACCTTGACCAGGACCTCACCGGCGCGCGGTCCAGCCAGCTCGACTGCCCGCGTCTCGAACCGGGAGCCGACCCCGGACAGCACGGCTGCACGCATCTGCACCCGCACACTCTCTCGCGTCTGCTGCTATCGTGCAACAGTCGTTGCATGATGGCGCCGATTTCGAGAGGTGGTGGGCATGGCCCAGCAGGTGCAGGCAGTCGCGCGGGCGCTCAGCCTGCTGGACGCGATCGCCTCCAGCGCCGAACCCCCCACGGTTGCTGAGCTGGCCGAGACGGCCGGGGTCAACCGCGCGACCACGTGGCGTCTCCTCAACACGCTGGTGCACTTCGACCTCGCGGTCCGGGACGAGCACTCGGGTCGTTTCACGGTGGGGCACGGGGCCCTCAGGCTCGCGGCCGCGACGGACGCAGCGACGATGACGCGACGCGCCCGGCCGCTGCTCGAGCAGACTGCAGCAGAGGTCGGCGGCAGCGTGTTCCTGGAGGTCTATGCACACGGCGGGCTGGTCGTGCTCGACGAGTGCCGCTCCGCCAGCCCCATCCAGGTCGACCTGTCGGGAATCGAGGTCCCCCTCCACTGCGGCTCTGCCGGCAAGCTGTACCTCGCCTCTCTCCCGGCCACCGAGCTCGACGCCTTCTTCGACGAAGGATTCGGCGCCCAGACGGTGTACACCTGCACCGACCCGGTCGAGCTGCGCCGACAGCTCGACGACGCCCGACGGACCGGCGTTGCGTACAACTACAAGGAGCATCGCGAGGAGTGGTGCGGTATCACCTCCGCTGTCCGCGACCGCGCGGGTCGAGACCTGGCCTACCTCAACGTGACGTTACCGACCTACAACACCACGGAGTCTGACCTGCACGCGCTCAGCGACACGCTGCGCGACAACGCAAGGGCCATCGCCGACCTGCTCGTCTGAGGCCAGCCGGGTCGTCAGCCGGGTCGTCAGCCTTCGAGCTCCATGGTGTAGCAGACGGCCGTTCCGTCCAGCACGACAGTTCCGTCCTGACGAATGACGCGGGTCTTCAGCTCCGTGATGGGTTTGTCCGACCGGGCCTTGATGACCTCGACCTCTCCACGGATGCTGTCCCCGGGTCGCACCGGCGCCTTGAAGTCCCAGTTGACGTTGAGGAAGACGGTGCCGGGTCCGGGCAGCTTCTCCGCGACGACGGCGTTCAGGATGGCGCTGGTGACGCCGCCCTGCACGACGATCTCGCCGAACTTCGATGCGGCCGCAGCCTCGCTGTCGTAGTGCAGTGGGTTGCGATCTCCGCTGATCGCGGTGAAGAGCTCGATGTCCTGCTCGCCCACGACGCGCGTCAGGCTGGCGCGGTCTCCCGGCTTCCATGACGTCATCGCACACGCTCCTCCGGCTTGCTGAGATCGGGAGCTCATGGTCGGACATGGACTCCCGGTCGCCCACGCGGTTCGCTTCGGCCACGCTACCGTGGGTCCCGGCCACCGCATGAAACGAGGAGAGCCCATGACGGCGCGCAGCAAGCTCGTGTCGGGAGGGCTGGCGGCGCTCGTGCTGGTCGTGCTGGTGGTCGTGATCGCCGCCACGACCGGCTTGTTCGATCGAGCCTTCTACAGCAGCCGCCACCTCGACGTGGGCGCGCCGACTTCGACCTGGGCCGTGGAAGAGCCCGCTGACCGCTCATCGCAAGCTGTTCGGGTCGCTGTGGTCGGTGATCCCGGCACGGGTGGACCCAGCGAGCTCGCGGTGGCTGAGGTGGTCGAGGCGCAGCACGGCATCAGCCCGTACGACGCGCTGGTCCTTCCCGGCGACCTCGTCTATCCGCGTGGCGACGCCGATCTCGTGGAGCAGGCGGTCCTCCGACCGTACGACCCGTTGTTGAGCGACGGCGTCGAACTGCTGCCAGCCTTGGGCAACCACGGCTACGTGAGTGGCGAGTCGCGGCAGATCATGGAGCGTCTCGGTCGGGCGGCCGACTGGTATGCCCAGCGGGTGGGACCG
>JANLYC010000534.1:0-5384 GCA_031365435.1 Nocardioidaceae bacterium | reverse complement strand
GACCCACGGCGCACGATGCAGTCTTTCTGTCCGAAGAGTGGTGCCCCGGGCAACCGTTCGGATTAGTCCGTTCCAGCAACTGGGAACGTTTTGTGAGGCCATCGTGACAATGCGTGCGAATCAGGCGGTGTCGGGCTGCCGGGCCAGCGCTCACGTGACGGGACTGTCGGCGGTGGCGCCTAGCGTTCACGGCACAAGGACGCGTCGGCATATCCGGCGGCAACGAGGCGTGGAGGTCGACATGGCAGCACAGTCAGCAGGCGGCGATGCCCGGTCCCGGCCAAATCCCCGGGCGGGCCACGGGCCGGCTCCCGACCAGGAGCCGACGGTCATCGACTGTGACCACTGCTCGATGCGAGGCATCGGATGCGGCGACTGCGTCGTGACGGTGTTGCTCGGCGGTCCGCCGTTCGGCGTCGAGCTCGATGACGTCGAGAAACAGGCGATCGACGTGCTGGCCCAGGCAGGGCTCGTCCCGCCCTTGCGCATGGTGCAGAGCCTCGACACGTCGGTGGTTGAAACGGGGTGAGCCGCACCAGTACTCCGGTGTGGTCGCGGGAAGCTGTGACGCATGATGTCTATGGGGCAGTTGCGCTCAATGGGACAAGGATATCCGAAGGATCCTGAGAAACCCCGAGCGGGAGTTGGTGGCCTCGTCCGGTCCTCTGTAGGGTGATCCGCGTTGTCACCGGCCGGGTTCGCCCTCAGTTGTGTCGGAGATGACCGAAAGATCAGCAGAGGAGGGGGTGCTGCTGCCCGTGTCCGCGAGCCAGAGGGAGACCGTCGACCAGTGTCGAACGGCCACACACGTCATCTGCCCCAGTCCTCCAAGCGCGTCTGCCTGGTCGCTGCTGCTGCCCTGATCGGGAGTCTTGTGCTCTCGGCCCAGCCCGGCTCGGCCGAGCCCGGCGGCGGGCCTGCCGCCGATCGTGGCAAGCCGACGATCACCGAGATCCAGAGTCGCATCGATACCCTCAACCACCAGGCCGAGATCGCGTCCGAGGAACTCAACACGGTGCGCGTCCAGATGAAGGCCGCCCGTCAGCGGCTCACGGCGATCCAGACCGATGTCGCCCGCAAGCGCCATCGGGTCGAACAGCTTCGGGCCCTCGTTGTCGGGACAGCACTGTCGGACTATCAGAACGCCGGCGGTCTCTCGACCAGCACCTCGCTCCTCGTGGCCGACAACCCGAGCTCGTTCATGGACGGTGTCGCCTCCAAGGCCATGGTCGAGTTCCAGCAGACGGCCCTCCTCACCCAGCTGAGCCAGCGGCAGCGACAGCTGAGCAGCCAGGAGAAGCAGGCGGCCAGCGAGCTCGCAGCGATCAAGAAGGGTCAGGCCGAGGCAGCCCAGCACAAGGCTGAGCTCGCCCGCCGGACCAAGCAGGCCCAAGACATCCTCGACACCCTGCAGGCTGCGCAGCTCGCGCGCCTGCAGCAGCTGCAGTCCACCCCCCAGCCGTCCCGCAGTGCCGTACGCGTGGCGGTCAGCGACGTGCCTGCGTCCGAGCGCGCCAAAGTCGCCGTACAGACCGCGCTCGACCAGCTCGGGGATCCCTATGTCTACGGTGCCTCCGGCCCGGACTCCTTCGACTGTTCCGGTCTCACCATGTATGCGTGGAGCGCCGCTGGCGTGGCGCTGTCGCACTCGTCGAGCGTCCAGTCGGCGCAGGGGACGCCCGTCTCGATCTCATCGCTGATGCCCGGTGACCTGGTCTTCTACTACTCACCGGTGTCTCATGTCGGCATGTACATCGGGAACGGCCAGGTCGTGCACGCCCCACACACCGGTTCGTATGTCGAGGTCGTGCCCCTCAACTCGATGCCGATCAACCACGCCCAGCGCGTCGGCTGACCAACCGGCTGACATCGCTCACCAGAGCCGAAACTCCACCGGTCTCAAGGGCCACCGTTTCCTCAGCCGTACGATGAGTCGGTGGACGACGGCGATGCGCAGGTGACGCCACCGCGCCAGATCGTCGCAGGACTTGTCGTTCTGGCCGTCGCTGTTGCGGCAGTCGTGATCGCCATCCTCGTTCCACATGACCATGCGACGACGCCCGGCCGCCTCACCAACCAGACGGCGACCTCCTCGACAGGGGCGCAGGGATCGCCTGACCCGAGCACCCGTGATGCGCAGGCGTTGCGGCTGCTCGCTCGGCAGGACCGACTGCTCCGCCAGGGATCACTGGCGGCGTACCAGCACACCTGGGACAGCAGCCGCCCCGCGCAACAGCAGGCCGGTTCCACGTTCGCCAACCTGCGCCGGCTCGGTGTCCCTACCTTGCACGCGCGGTATGTCGCTGCCGACGGGCGCAGCCTCGCGGACCGGCGTGGCCTCGACACCAGCGCCTGGACGGCGGACGTCGAGATCGCCTGGGGGCTGGGCGGCGCGAATCGTGCGGGTGCGCGCACCACGTTGACCTACACCTTCGAGCGGCAGGACCAGCGGGTACGCGTGGTGCGGATCAGCGCCGGCAGCAGCCGTGAGCCGATCTGGCTGCTCGGTCGACTCCACGTCCGACGGACGCACCGCACTCTGGTGGCGGCGATGACCGGACGCGACGCGCGTCGACTCGACGCCGAGCTACGTCGTGCCGTGGTCGATGTCGGTAGGCTGCTGCCTTCGTGGCGTGGTGACCTGGTCGCCTACGCCCCTGCCACCGAGCGGCAGTTCGAGTCCGTGCTTGCGTCCGCCCCGGGTGCCTATGCCCGGATCGCGGCCGTGACCACCACGGTCGACGGGTCGCGGCGTCCTGACGCTCCGGTTGCGATCGTGATCAACCCCAGGGTCTTCGCC
This sequence comes from Nocardioidaceae bacterium, assembly GCA_031365435.1. Lineage (GTDB taxonomy): Bacteria > Actinomycetota > Actinomycetes > Propionibacteriales > Nocardioidaceae > JANLYC01. The sequence goes on along the minus strand of JANLYC010000534.1, from coordinate 2,584 downwards.
AGCCTCGGACCCATCGGCTCGCACGTGGTCGTGACCCATGAGTCGACCCACGTCGCGACAGGGGCGACCACCGTCTCCATGCCGCTGTGGGTCGCTGAGGGCTTCGCTGACTATGTGGGTGTCGGCGCCGTGAACGTTCCGCTGTCCGTCTCGGCTCGCGCCGCCCTGCACGACGTACGCCGGCATGGTCTTCCGTCCCGGCTGCCGAGCGACGCGCAGTTCTCGGGGGGCTCGATCGAAGTCGCCTACGAACAAGCCTGGCTGGCCATGCGCGTGATCGCGCGCGACTACGGCCGGGACCGACTCGTCGCCTTCTATCAGGACGTCGTTCACCGACCGGACGCAGTGCGGTCAGCCGTCCAGGACAACCTGGGGACGTCCGTGTCCGCGTTGACGCAGGAGTGGCGCAGCTACCTGAAGGAGTTGGCCGATGGTCAGTAGCCGGCGCCCGGCTGCTGCAGCGGTCTCGTTCTGCATGTTGTGTGCCGCCCTGATCGTCCTCATCGTCATCCTGACCCCGTGGCGACTGCCGATCGGCGACCCGGCGGCTGCAGTGAAGGTGCAGGAGTATTTCAGTCCCGCTCAGCTCGATCGCTCCGAGGCCTTTCATGACGCCGCGAAGTGGCCGGCGTGGCTCGGCCTTGCGGTGAGCCTGGTCGGTGCCGGGATAGTCGCCTTCGGCGGCCTCGGGACGCGCGCGTGCACCTGGGTCGGCCGTCACCTCGACTCCTGGGCATCGAGAGTCATCGCCCTTGCCACCCTGTTCCTCGCGTTTCAGGCCGCGATCACCGCTCCCTTCGCCGTCTGGAGCAGCCTCGTCTCGCGACGCTACGGGATGACGGTGCAGACCTGGTGGGGGTGGGCGCAGGACCGGGCTCTGGGCTGGGCCCTGACCGCTGCTGTCGTCTGCAGTGCACTGCTCGTCGCTGGGTGGCTGGCACGCCGATCGCCGCGGGGATGGTGGGTCCCGGCGTGCGTGCTGTCGATGGTCGCGGTGTTCGGGCTGTCGTTCGCCTATCCCGTTGTGGTCGAGCCGGTCTTCAACCGCGTCAGCCAGATGCAGTCTTCCCCCTTGCGCACCGAGCTGCTCAGGTACGCGGCGCGCGACGGCCTGGAACTCTCGGACATCCTGGTCGCCGACGCGTCGAACCGCAGCTCGGCGTACAACGCCTACGTGTCCGGCTTCGGGAGCACCCGCCGGCTGGTCGTCTACGACAACCTGCTGCACGCCGCACCGGATGCTCAGGTCGAGGTCGTGGTGGCCCATGAGCTCGGGCACGTGCGCGAGCACGACGTCCTGACCGGCACCGCGATCGGCTCGGTGGCAGCAGGGTCCGTCACGGTGGGCCTGTTCCTTGTGTTGGGATCTCCCTGGTGGCGCCGCCGCCATGGAACCGGCTCGCTCGGGGACCCGGTCGCCGTACCGTTCGTCCTGTCGCTGATCGTGTTGGGGGCGTTCCTTGCCGATCCCGTGCAGAACCTCGTGAGCAGGCACCTGGAGGCTCGTGCAGACCTGCACTCACTCGCGGTGACGCAGGATCCGACGGCCTACCTGCTCGTGCAACGGCGACTGGCGACGAACAACCTCACGCACCTGACACCGGACCCTGTGCTGGCCTGGTGGTTCGACAACCATCCCAGCGTTCTCGATCGGATCGCCATGGGTGTGGCGTGGGAAGAGCAGCACGGGAGGACGCCGTGACCCGGACGCTTGTCATCACCAACGACTTTCCGCCTCGACGGGGTGGCATCGAGAACTTCGTGTTCGCACTGTGCGGGCGGATCCCCAGGAGCGAGGTCGTGGTCTACACAGCCCGGATGGCCGGCTCTGCCGAAATGGACGCCGCGATCGACTATCCCGTCATCCGCGATCGCAGCCGGATGCTGCTGCCCACACCCCGCGTCGCCCGCGCCGTACGTGCCGTCGCCCGCGAGTACGGCTGCGACCGGGTGATCTTCGGTGCCGCAGCTCCGCTCGGCCTGCTGGCGAGGGGGCTACGGCGGACCGGTCGGATCGCCCAGGTCACGGCGGTCACGCACGGCCACGAGGTGTGGTGGGCCAGGGTTCCGCTGGCGCGCCGACTGCTGCGACGCATCGGCGACGACGTGGACACCCTGACGTACGTCAGCGAGTTCTGTCGTCGCCAGATCGCTCCGGCCCTGTCGCCCGCCGCCCGAACCAGGATGGAACAGCTGTCTCCGTGGGTGGATCGGCACCGGTTCCACTCAGGAGTCGACGGCTCCGGATGGCGTGCCCGGCTCGGCGTGGATCCCGACGCACCCGTGGTCCTGTCCGCCTCTCGACTCGTACGCCGCAAGGGCCAAGACGTGCTGATCAGGGCATGGCCGACGATCGTGTCCGCGTTCCCGGCCGCTGAGCTGGTCATCGTGGGCGATGGGCCCTCGCGGCACCGCCTCGAACGCCTGGCTGACGCGGTCGGGGTGAGGGACAGCGTGACGTTCGTGCCCGGCGTCCCCTGGCAGGAGATGCCAGCGGTGTACGCGATGGCCGATGTCTTCGCCCTGCCCTGTCGGACCCGACTGTGGGGACTCGAGCCCGAGGCGTTCGGCATCGTGTTCCTCG
>JANLYC010000519.1:0-3380 GCA_031365435.1 Nocardioidaceae bacterium | reverse complement strand
CCTGTCGGGGTCGGGCAAGTCAACCCTGGTGCGTTGTCTGACACGGTTGATCGAACCGACGTCGGGATCGGTCTCGATCGACGGCAATGACGTGATCGGTGCGAGCGAGTCCAAGTTGCGCGACCTGCGGCGCAACCACGTCTCGATGGTGTTCCAGCATTTCGGCCTGCTCCCGCATCGTCAGGTGATCGACAACGTGGCCTACGGTTTGGAGATCCGCGGAGTCGGCAAGAGCGAACGTCGTAAGAAGGCCGGTGAGGTCATCGACCTGGTCGGTCTGACCGGCAATGAGCACTCCTATCCCGACCAACTCTCGGGGGGGATGCAGCAGCGTGTCGGGCTGGCTCGAGCGCTGGCCGGTGACCCGTCGCTGCTGCTCTTCGACGAACCGTTCTCGGCGCTCGACCCCCTGATCCGCCGTGACATGCAGAACGAGGTGATCCGCCTTCAGGAGGATCTGCAGAAGACCATGGTCTTCATCACTCATGACCTGCAGGAGGCGCTCAAACTGGGCGATCGCATCCTGATCATGCGGGACGGCGAGATCGTGCAGATCGGTACGCCGGCCGAGGTGGTCGCTTCTCCGGCCGACGCCTATGTCCGGGACTTCGTCAGCGACGTTCCCCGTTCGCACGTGTTGACTCTTCGCTACGTCATGCGTGAGCCGCGAGACGACGACTCCAGGGAGGGTCCGGTCATGTCGCCCGACACGATCGTGCGACAGGCAGCGCGCGCCGCGTTGGCGTCGGACCACGTCGTTCAGGTGGTCGAAGACGGAAAGCTGATCGGAATCGTCGACGACGACGCCATCCTCCGGGTGGTCGTGGCCGAGGAGAGTGCCGTCTGATGTCGAGCCTCGCCGACGCCAAGGCACAGACAGCGGACGGTGGGTTGGTCGAGCTCGTCCGTAGTCGGGCGAAGCTCTTCACGATCCTCGCTGTGATCGTGCTCTGGGTTGTGCTCTGGGCATTGCTGCGCGGACACGACATCCTCTACCTGCCGGGTCGCGGCACGACGGACGTCCACAACTGGTTCACCGATCTCAAGACAAGCCTGATCAAGAGTCGTGACCACAACGTGTTGATGCAATTCACCGGATGGCTGTCCGACCGCTTCAACTCCAACGTCACGCGGCTACAGCACCTCATCTCGACGCCTGACTATCCGCGGCCGGTGCCGCAGATCGGGTGGTTCGGCGTTCTCGGCCTGGCAACGTGGGCGACGCTGGCCGTTGCAGGCTGGCGGATGGCCGTCGCGGTGGCCACTGGCCTGCTTGCCTGCGGATACCTGGGCTTCTGGGAAGACAGCATGGATACGCTGATCGTGATCTTCGTCGCCGTGGCAGTGTGTCTGATCATCGGCCTTCCACTGGCCGTCTGGATCGGTAACAGCAAGCGGGCGACCACTGTCGCAACCCCGATCCTGGACGTGTTGCAGACGTTCCCGCCGTTCGTCTACCTGGCGCCGCTTGCGCTCTTTTTCGCGATCGGGCCCGCGCTCGCGGTGGTTGTGACGATTCTCTTTGCACTCCCGCCCGCCGTGCGGATCTCCGCCCACGGCATACGGAGCGTTTCCGGCTCCACTGTCGAGGCCACCAACTCGCTGGGCCAGAACCGCTGGCAGCGGCTGCGCAAGGTTCAGCTTCCGATGGCCAAGCGAACGATCATCGTCGGCGTCAACCAGACGATCATGGCGGCGCTGTCGATGGTCGTGATCGCCGGCTACGTGGACGGCCCGGGCCTCGGCAAGCCGGTGGTGCAGTCCATCGTCGCCAACCAGGTGGGCCCCGGTTTCGTCGCCGGCCTTTGCATCGTGATCATCGCTGTGCTTCTCGACCGCACGACCACGGTCGCCAGCGTCCGGGCCGAGACCATCGCGCGTGGGGGCGGTGGCGACGCCAGACAGCGCAGGATAATCCTTGGCGGCAGCGGTGTGGTCGCGCTGGTGATGGTCTACTTGTCACGCACGCAGATCAAGCTCGCGGAGTTCCCGGAGTCATCGCTCGGGACCAAGCTCGCCGACAAAGTCCAGTCGGTTGCCGACTGGGTGACCGAGAACTGGTCGGTCCAGACGACCTGGCTCAGTGACTCGGTGACGTCGTGGTTCATCAACCCGATGCAGGACCTGATCGCGAACTCGCCCTGGTACGTCACCGGACTGGCGCTGCTGGTGCTCGCCTACATCGTGGGGGGTCTCTTTGCAGCGGCGTCGACCGCAGTGTGCCTTGCCGGCATCTACTTCACTGATCTTTGGTACGACACGATGGTCACCTTCACCAGCGTCATCGTGGCCACCGTTCTGGTGATGCTGCTGGCCGTCGTCCTCGGCGTGTGGATGGCGCGGAGCCGAGTCGTCGAGCGGATCCTGCGGCCGGTTCTCGATGCCGCACAAGTGATGCCGCCGTTCGTCTACCTGGTGCCGGCGTTGGGTCTGTTCGGCCCTGGCCGGTTCACCGCCATCGTCGCTGCCGTTATCTATGCCGCGCCGGTGGCGATCAAGCTGGTTTCCGACGGCATCCAGGGTGTGTCACCGACAACCGTCGAGGCAGCCACTGCATCCGGGTCGAGCACCTGGCAGATCATCACCAAAGTGCAGCTGCCGATGGCGAGGAACTCGTTGGTGCTGGCCGCGAACCAGGGTTTGCTGTTCGTGCTTTCGATGGTCGTGATCGGCGGACTCGTGGGTGGCGGAGCACTCGGATACGACAGCGTCCTCGGCTTCTCCCAGACCAGCGCATTCGGCAAGGGCGTGGTCGCCGGCATCGCGATCGTCCTCCTGGGTGTGATGGTGGACCGGACCCTGAAGCGGGCCGCGGAAGTGGATGGTCAGACGTCGTTCGCCGACCTGAAGAACTCCATCCGTCGCTATCCGCGCATGAGCTGAGAGGGCGGCGCCGATGAGGTCGGGCACCACAGGACAGGAGCCGGCAGGACAGGAGCAGCAGGAGCAGGGAACGCAGCCAAAGGTCGACATCCAGTAGAGAGAGGCAACGATGAAGCACAAGCACAAGAGAGTCACCATGATGCTGGGGGTGGTCGCGAGTGCTGCGCTCGTCCTCAGCTCGTGTGGGGGAAACTCGATCGACAAGCAGACCAAGCAGAACGAGTCCATCGCGGGCGGCGCCGGGGGAGACTGCGGTCAGCTCAACATGGCGGTCAACCCGTGGGTCGGCTACGAGGCGGACGCCTATGTCGTCGGCTACGTCGCGGACACCAAGCTCGGGTGCCAGACGCAGTACAAGGACCTCAAGGAAGAGGTCTCTTGGCAGGGCTTCGGCACCGGCGACGTCGACGTCGTCATCGAGGACTGGGGGCACCCGGACCTCGAAAAGCAGTACTTTGCGTCAAAGGGTGGAGACGGCAGCGCCGTGAACGTGGGTC
>JANLYC010000498.1:0-2125 GCA_031365435.1 Nocardioidaceae bacterium | reverse complement strand
GATGTGGCAGGCCTACTTCGTCGAAGCAGTCATCCTCGGCATCGGCTTGTGCATCCTTACCCTGTGTGGAGCGGAGTACGCCGTTGCCGCGCTCGCCGGCGCCGCCGCGCGGTCCCACTACCCGCTGACCTTCTTCATCGGGGACGCCTTCGGTGGTCTGAGCCTGTCCGGGCTCGTGAACCTCATCTACCTGGTGGCCATGCTCAAGATCGTCATCTCGTTCACCTGGATGATCGTGCTGTCGCTCCACACGACCATGGGGGTGGCCTGGCACCGGTTCACCGCGTGGCCGAACATCTGGTTCAAGCGCGAGCCGAACGGCCGCCCGGCGCTCGGGGCGTTGCAGCCCATGATGGCCGGCGGGAAGCCCATCGACTTCGAGAACATCGAGGATCTCGACGAGGAGACGGTGTTCGGCGTCGGCAAGGTCGAGGACTTCTCCTGGAAGGGCATGCTCGACTTCACCTCCTGCACCGAGTGCGGGCGCTGCCAGTCGCAGTGTCCTGCCTGGAACACCGAGAAGCCGTTGTCCCCCAAGCTGCTGGTCATGGCCCTGCGCGAGCACGCGTACGCCAAAGCGCCCTACCTGCTGGCGGACGAGGACACGCGTGCCGGCCTCGACGACTCAGTCACCCAGGAGGCCGAGCGTCCCCTCATCGGCGATGCGGAGGCGTACGGCGTGATCGACCCCGCCGTGCTCTGGTCGTGCACGTCGTGCGGTGCCTGCGTGCAGCAATGCCCGGTCGACATCGAGCATGTCGACCACATCATGGACATGCGGCGCTACCAGGTGCTGGTCGAGTCGAACTTCCCCACCGAGCTCAACCAGCTCTACAAAGGCCTTGAGAACAAGGGCAATCCGTGGAACATGGCACCGTCGGCACGGATGGACTGGGCCAAGGACCTGCCGTTCGAGGTCAAGCAGGTCGGCACCGACGTCGAGGATCTCACCGAGGTCGAGTGGCTGTTCTGGGTCGGTTGTGCCGGCGCCTACAAAGACCGCGCGAAGAAGACGACGCAAGCCGTCGCCGAGCTGCTCCACACCGCCGATGTGTCGTTCGCCGTGCTCGGGGACGGTGAGACCTGCACCGGCGACCCGGCCCGGCGGTCGGGCAACGAGTTCGTCTTCCAGCAGCTGGCGATGCAGAACGCCGAGGTCCTCAAGGAGAGCAAGGCCACGAAGGTCGTGTCCACCTGCGCGCACTGCTTCAACACGCTGAAGAACGAGTACTCCCAGTTCGGGGTCGAGCTCGAGGTCGTCCACCACACCCAGCTGCTCAACCGGCTTGTACGCGACGGCCGCCTCACCCCGATCGCCCCCGTCGAGTCGAGCGTGGCCAAGCGCACCATCACCTACCACGACCCGTGCTATCTCGGTCGCCACAACCAGGTCTACGAGCCACCCCGCGAGCTCCTCTCGATCCTTCCCGGCGCCTCGTTCAAGGAGATGCCGCGCAACGGCTCCCGCTCCTTCTGCTGCGGCGCCGGCGGTGCCCGCATGTGGATGGAGGAGAAGATCGGAGAGCGGATCAACCTCAACCGCTCGCGTGAGGCAGTCGGAACCGGCGCCGACCAGATCGCCGTCGGCTGCCCGTTCTGCCGCGTGATGATGTCGGACGGTCTGACCTCGCTGCAGGCCGACGGCAAGGCGCGCGACGAGGTCGAGGTGCTCGACGTCGCCCAGCTGCTCCTCGCGGCAGTCCAACGGTCGCCCGGTACGCCGACGGCACCGGACGTCGCGGGCGCCACCGAGGCGGAGTCGCCCCGGACCGCCGGCGAGACCGATCCCCGCGAGGGCGTCACCGGCGACTCTTCGCCCCCCACCTGACGACCACGTCGCCGGGGCCGGCTCGCTGTCTCCGGGCAGTCCCACGCCGCTCCCGGGCCCACGCCACCACGACGTCAGTACGACACCAGACGATTGCTGCGTGACGTCAGCACCTGCGCAGACATCTCGTTCTCACCCCCTTGCCGCCCGAGCGGATGGCGCCTGCCTCTCCCTCTTGGCCCGTCTGACCAGCCAATTCTTGAATATTTTCGTTATGGTGTTGACGTGACACCATGATGATGTCATAGTTCTGCACATGGACATCACCCAGTTCGTCGAGTCCCTCCGCCGGGACCT
>JANLYC010000444.1:0-1901 GCA_031365435.1 Nocardioidaceae bacterium | reverse complement strand
GACGGACGACTGGACGGTGGCCGCGGAGTCCAGCCGACCGCCGTCGTGGGCACGTCACGGATGTAGGGCAGCACGCGGCTCTCGAGACTCGGCCGTCGCGAGACGAGCAGCCGGCCGACGGTGATCGCGACGCCGAGCCCGAGGAGCCCACCGACCAAGGCGCCAAGCACCGCGCCGCTCACTGCAGGATCCGTCGCTGTTCGGGGAGCCGGCCCAACCGGACCATCAGCCGGTAGGCCACGAAGCACCCGGTGGCGCCGACGGCCAGCACGACGACGCCTGCGGCTGACCGGTAACGACCGATCACCTCAGGCTGCATCGACAGGGCCAGCAGAACGGCCCAGGGTGCCGCGGCCGCCAGCCGGGCGCCGTTGACGACCCAGGCCTGGCGCGACTCGAGTTCGGAGCGGGTGCGGACGTCGTCGCGAAGAAACCTGGACAGCGAACGCAGCATCCGACCCAGGTCTCCCCCGCCCACGTCACGAGCGATGCGGAGACCTTCGACAACCCGGTCCCCGACCGGATCGGCGAGGCGCTCCTTGAGGCTGTCGAGGCACTCACCGAACCGGCCGCTGGCCTGGTAGTCGCGCCCGAAGGCATCGAACGCGGGCCGTAGCGGTTCCGGACCGCGCCGGCCGAGCTGCGCCAGCGCCTCCGGCAGAGAGAGGCCGGCCCGAACCGCTGAAGCGAGGTGATCCACCGCCTCGGGCCAGACCTCGGCCAGGTCGCGACGTCGACGCCGCACGCGCGATCGCACCAGTCCCACGGGGGCGTATGCCGCCATCACGGCAAACGCGAACGTCACCGGTGGCGTCTTCGAGACCCCGAGGACAACCGCACCGGCTACGAGCCCGGAGACGGCGCACAGCGACAGCAGGGCGAGCGGGGTGACCGTCTCGATGCCGGCCGCCCGGAGAAGATCGGTCAGGCGACGAGCGAGCGGGAGATGCAGCCGAGGAGGTGGCGACGTCCCCATCGCTCGACCGATCAGCAGAACGCCGAGGCCGAAGGCCAACCCGAGTGCGGCGCCCATCTCAACGCACCTGACCGGAGGCGGGGGCAACGTCGGAAGTGAGCAGTGCATGTATGTCGACGCCGGCCAGGTCGAAGGTGTCGAGGCGGGGAGGCATGCCCTGGGCGCGGACGAGGCGACCCTGTTGGCTGTGGAAGATCGGCTCGGTCTCGATGATGTCGGCCTCGACGCGTCCAGGGACAGCCACGATCTCGCGAACCCGGCGAGTGCCGCCGGGTTCGATGGCGACATGGACGACGATGTCGACACTGGCTGCGACCGTCGGCACCACGAAGCGAGCAGAGATGTTCTCGCCGGCAAGCAGGGGCAGGGTGCAGAGCTTGACGAGAGCCTCTCTGGCCGAGTTGGCGTGAATCGTGGCCATGCCGGGCAGCCCGGAGTTCAACGCCAGCAGGAGGTCGAGGCACTCCTCGGCCCGCACCTCCCCGACGATGATCCGAGATGGCCGCATCCGCAGGGACTCCTTGACCAGGTGACGCAGGCGTACCTCGCCGGTGCCCTCGTGTCCTGCCTGCCGGGTCTGCATCGCCACCCAGTCGGGATGGTCGAATTGCAGCTCGTAGACCTCCTCGGCCGACACGATGCGCTCGCCACCGGGCACGGCCGATCCCAACGTGTTGAGCATCGTGGTCTTGCCTGCCTGGGTCCCTCCGGCGACCACGATGTTGAGACCCGCGACCACGCACGCATCCAGGAAGTCCGCGGCCTGTAGCGACAGTGTGCCCAGGTCGACCAGCTGTCGAAGCCGGGTCGCCCTGACCACGAACTTTCGGATGTTGACTGCGCTGAACCCGCGGCTGATGCCGTCGAGGACGACATGCAGTCGGTGCCCAGACGGGAGCATCGCGTCGACGAACGGAGTCGAGAC
>JANLYC010000431.1:0-6638 GCA_031365435.1 Nocardioidaceae bacterium | reverse complement strand
TGACGATGGCGACGGCCTGCTGCGAGACAGCCTGCAAGGTGGCCGCGGTGATGAGGGCGACGACGTCACCCAGCCCACGCCGGGTGTTGGAGTCCTCGACCTCGACGAACGCGTGGTTGCCCCACAGGGAGCCACGCTGAGCGCGGACCAGGGACAGGGTCGTCTTCTCGGGGGCCACGGCATTGATGGAGCGCCGGATGAAGTCCTCCTCGGCGCCCGCGTCGAGCAAGGCGCCCAGCAGCATGTCGCCGGATGCTCCGGATGATGCGTCGATCCAGCCGATCACGGCTCGGTTCCTCTCGGTGCGGCGTTGCGTGCAACGCGGGCGGCAAATACGCCGGCACCGAAGCCGTTGTCGATGTTGACCACGACGACCCCGGGGGCGCAGGAATTCAGCATGGCAAGCAGCGCGGCCAACCCGCCAAAAGATGCTCCATAACCAACCGAAGAGGGGATAGCCACCAGGGGCCGTCCGGTCAGTCCGCCGACGACCGAGGGGAGGGCACCTTCCATTCCGGCGATCACTATGAGACAGTCCGCCTCTTCCAGCTCCGAGCGTACGCCGAGAACGCGGTGCAGACCTGCAACCCCCACGTCGGGGATCAGGTGTGTCGCGGCGCCGAAGACACGCACGGTGAGCGCGGCCTCGTGCGCGACCGGCGCGTCCGACGTACCCGCCGAGACGACGGCCACCCGACCGCGCGGCGCGGGCAGTTCGCCATACGTTGCGGCTTTTGCGACATCATCGATCACGACCTCCGGAAGCCGCTCGCGGACCAGCGCGATGGCCGGCTCAGTGAGCCGGGTGGCGAGCACGCACCGGTCGGGGTGTGCCGCGCGCAGCCGAGTCAGCAGCTCGACGACCTGTTCGGGCGTTTTGCCCGCTCCGTAGACGACCTCGGGGTCGCCGGTGCGGTCGGCGCGATCGACGTCCAGGCGTGCGTAGCCGAGGTCGACTGCCGGTCCTGCGGATGATGCGGCCGAGGGAGTGGTGGGTGTGGCCGCGTCCACATCGGGAGAGTCGCTCATGCGCTGAATCTAGCCTCCCTAGAGTGGGGGCCATGCCTGGAGTCCCGCCTGCCCGTTACGCCTACCTCGGACCCGCCGGGACCTTCACGGAGGCCGCGTTGCGCTCGCTGCCGGCGGCCGCGAAGGCGCAGCTCCAGCCGTGTGGTTCGGTCACGGCGGCACTCGACGCCGTCCGGACCTCAGAGGCCGACGGCGCGGTGGTCCCGATCGAGAACTCCGTCGAAGGGGGAGTCGCGGTCACCCTCGATGAGCTGTCCACCGGCGAACCGCTGATGATCACCCGCGAGATGCACGTCGACATCCAGTTCGCGCTGCTGGCCAAGCCCGGCACGAAGCCGGCGGACATCAAGAGGGTCGCAACCCACCCGCACGCCGAGGCCCAGTGCCGCCGCTGGTTGGCGACCCATCTGCCCGACGCCGAGGTCGTCCTCGAGTCGTCGACCGCCCATGCCGCTGCCCGGGTGGCCGCGCAGGACGCGCCGTACGACGCCGCCATCTCGGCTCCGATCGCCGCCGACACCTACCGGTTGGCGACGCTGGCAACCGCCATCGCCGACCAGGCCGGAGCGGTGACGCGCTTCGTTCTCGTCTCGCGGCCCGGCAGCCCACCGGCGCCGACCGGGGCGGACAAGACGTCGATCGTGGCGTTCATCCACGACAACCACCCTGGAGCCCTGCTGGAGCTGCTCGAACAGTTCGCGGCGCGGGGGGTGGACCTGACCCGGATCGAGTCGCGGCCGACGGGTTCGCGGCTGGGCCGGTACTGCTTCTCGATCGATGCCGAGGGCCACGTCGCCGATGCGCGAGTAGGGGAGGCGCTGATGGGACTGCGCCGCACCTGCGCCGACGTACGGTTCCTGGGGTCCTATCCGAGGGCGGACGGCGCGGTCACCACCGTGAGCGCAGGCACCGCCGACACCGACTTCGCTGACGCCTCCGCCTGGCTCAAACGCCTCCGCTCCTAGCCCTCTCCCGTTGAACCGTGAGTTGTGGCCCGTTGAGCCGTGAGTTGTGGCCCGTTGAGCCGTGAGTTGTGGCCCGTTGAGCCGCGGGTTGTGGCCCGTTGAGCCGCGGGTTGTGGCTGGTTGAGCCGCGGGTTGTGGCCCGTTGAGCCGCGGGTTGTGGCTGGTTGAGCCGCGGGTTGTGGCTGGTTGAGCCGTGAGTTGTGGCTCACCCTTCGGCGCGGGCGAAGCCGATCGCCTCCTGCTCCTCGGGGGAGAGCTGTTGCTCGGCCGACCAGGAGGCGACGTTCTTGGCGTAGGTGCGCGAGTCGCTGCGGCCATGGATCGACGTGAGGACGACGCCATCGCCGCCGTCGTCCAACAGGGCCATCGACCACGACAGGTGTCCGCCCATGTCGCCGAACGCGTCGTACCGCACGACCGCCAGGTGGCGCAGGGTCGTCGACATGTCCTGCCGCAGCCGATGGATCTCCTCTGACACCTCGACGGTGGTCAACGGGCTCACCGGCCCGTGAGGATGCGGAATCTGCTTGCGCCTGGCGAGTTTGGCGCTGCCTGAGCGCGGCGCACCGGCACGTTGGTATGCCGACAGCGCGACAGACACCGCCACCACCGCCAGCGCGACCGACAACAGGGTCAGCCAGCTCAGGACGTTCGCGGACTAGGGCATGCCCGAGCCTAAGTCGCCGACTTGAGGTGTGTCGCAATGGCTCGCCGAACGGGCGACCGATCAGCAGCGGTCAGCAGCGGTCAGCAGCGATCTACGCCGATCGACACCGACCGGCAGGCCATCAGCACAGGCCATCAGCGCGGGACGCGCACCAGCAGCAGGCCGGGCTCGATGCTGGCGCGCAGCTCCGTCCCGGGGCCGACGGTGTCACCGTCGAGCTGCCGCGGCGTGGCGATCGGCACCGTCAGCACCACCGAACGACCGGTGAACCGGTCGAGCAGTGCGTCGGTGCGCTTGCCGCGGGTGAAGACCCGCAGCGCCAGCGGAACCCAGCCGAACAGTCGGCGCGGGGCGATCACCACGACATCGAGGAGCCCGTCGTCGATCAGTGCGTCCGGGAGTAGCGGAATACCCGCCTGCAGCAGCCCGACGTTGCCGATGACGACCGTGCGGGCTCGACGGCGTACCGGCTCGGCACCGTCGATGCTGATGTCGAAGCGGGTAGCCGGGTAACGCAGGTGCCGGGCGCCGGCGAGGACGTATGCCGTCCAACCGAGTCTGGCCTTGAGGGCATCGGGAGCGCCGTCCATGATCGCCGCGTCGAGTCCGAGGCCGGCCATGACCACGAAGCGTGTGGCGTCGAGGTGGTCACCGTCGACAGCCACCACATCGATCGCTCGGTCCTGACCGTGGATCACGGTGTCGAGAGCCTCGCCCTGACCGAGGGGAATGCCGAGGTTGCGCGCGAGCAGGTTGCCGGTGCCGGCCGGGATCACACCCACCGGAACACCGGTGCCGGCCATCTCGGCGCACACGACCCGGACCGTGCCGTCCCCCCCGGCTGCGGCGACCACGTCGGCGCCGGCGGCAACCGCAGCCCTGGCCATCGAGGCGCCTGCGTCGTCGACGGTCGTCTCGAACCACAACGGCTCGTCCCAGCCGGCCGCCCGGGTCGCCAGCGCGACGCGCACCTTGAACGCGTCGGCGTCCGCGATCTTGATCGGGTTGAGGATGACCGCCAAGGTGCGGAAGTCCTGGGGCATCGTCGACAGCGGCCGTTCGCTCGGTGGTTCCGGGTCGGTGTCGACGATGCCGAAGATGGCGGACAGCCCGAACACGACAAGTGCGCCGATCAGCCACCCGGCGACCACGTCGCTCGGGTAGTGCGCCCCGACAAGGATCCGGTCAGCACCGACCAGCGCCGCGATGGCGATCCACAACGCGACGAGACCGCCGCGGAGACGTCGGCGTCGTACGCGCTGCAGCGTGAGCACGATGAGCAGTCCCATCGCGGCGGCGATCTCGGTGGCATGACCCGACGGGAACGACCACCCACCGATCTGCGCGGGCACGTCCGGGCGCGTCCGAGCGACGAGTTGCTTCAGGATCGACCACGAGGCCATCGTCGTGACCAGGACCGTGACGATCCACAGCGGCGTTCGACGTTCGCCACGTACGGCGAGGACCAGCGCAATCACGAGCAGGACGAGTCGTCCGGTCCATGGCTGGCTGACGGTCGCCACGCCGTGGAAGAAATCGGCCCAGCCCGTCCCGGCGACGGCGCCGTTCCACGATCGCACGACATCGCGGTCGAACGTCATCAGCGGCCCCCAGCGCACCGCCACGAGCAACGTGAGCAGCGCAACGGGGGTCGCCAGCGCAGCAGCGATGAGCGCGGCGCGCAGCTCGGCGCGTGAATCGGTCACTGGTCTTCTCGGGGGGTCGGGAACGGCAGGGTGGAACTGCACAGTATGCCGTCAGCGCCTAGCCGCCACTCGGCCGTCCCACTCGCCCCCACCGCCTGACCCCGCGCGACCCCGGAGTGATGTCGCTCCGACCGAAACCGGGGTGAACCGTCCGGGCCTGGTGGATACGCTGAGAGCGTGATCGATCTGCGTGTCCTCCGCCAAGACCCCGAGCTGGCCCGCGAAGCCCAACGGCGGCGCGGTGCATCGCCCGACCTGGTCGACGAGATCCTCGCGCTGGACGAAACCCGCCGGTCCTCGATCGTGGCCTTCGAAGGTCTTCGCACCCAGCAGAAGGCCATGGGCAAGCAGGTCGCGCAGGCCAAGGGCGACGACAAGGTGGCGCTGCTGGCGCAGACCAAAGAGCTGTCCCAGCAGGTCAAGGCCGCCGAAGCGGCGCAGGTGGCGGCCGAGGCGGCCTTCACGGACGCCATGGCACTGCTGCCCAACCTGGCAGCGCCCGAGGCCCCGGCCGGCGGCGAGGACGACTACGTCGTGCTCGAGCACGTCGGCGAGCCGCGCGACTTCGCGGCCGACGGGTTCGAGCCGCTCGACCACGTCGAGCTCGGCAAGCGGCTCGGCGCGATCGACATCGAGCGCGGCGCCAAGGTGTCCGGTGCGCGTTTCTACTACCTGACGGGTGTCGGCGCCGACCTCGAGCTCGCGCTCGTGATGATGGCCATGGACCAGGCTCGGGCGGCGGGCTTCACCACGATGATCCCGCCCGCGCTGGTCAAGCCACGGGCCATGGAGGGCACCGGCTTCCTCGGCCAGGCTGCCGGTGACGTCTACCGGCTGCCCGAGGAGGACTTCTACCTCGTCGGTACGTCCGAGGTGCCGCTGGCGGCCTACCACTCCGACGAGATCCTGGACGTCGAGACGCTGCCCCGCCGGTACGTCGCGTTCAGCCCCTGCTTCCGCAAGGAGGCCGGCTCCTATGGCAAGGACACCCGCGGGATCTTCCGGGTGCACTGGTTCGACAAGGTCGAGATGTTCACCTACACGACGCTCGAGGAGTCGTTCAAGGAGCACGAACGGTTGCTCGGCTGGGAGAAGGAGTGGCTCGACAAGCTCGGGCTTGCCTACCGGGTCATCGACACCGCGGCCGGCGACCTCGGCCTGTCCGCGCAGCGCAAGTTCGACTGCGAGGCCTGGATCCCGACGCAGGGGCGTTATCGCGAGCTCACGTCGACGTCCAACTGCACCGAGTTCCAGGCCCGTCGACTCAACATCCGGGGCCGGTTCCCCGACGGCATCCGCCCGCTCGCGACGCTCAACGGGACGCTGGTCGCCATACCCCGAACGATCGTGGCGATCCTCGAGACACACCAGCAGGCCGACGGGTCGGTCCGGGTCCCCGAGGCGCTGCAGCCTTATCTGCAAGGGCGTACGACGTTGGAGCCCATCGCGTGATGGCTCCCCACCTGGTCGAGTGAGACCACGACTGGTCGCTCTCGACATCGACGGCACCCTGGTCGACTTCGACGAGAGCGTCCGACCCGCGGTGCTGGACGCCGTCCGAGCCGTTCGCGACAGTGGAGTGCACGTCGTGCTGTCGACCGGTCGCTCTGTCCACGGAATCGCCTCGGTCCTTGACACCTTCGGTCTGACGGACGGGTTGTGCGTCGCGAGCAATGGTGCGGTGACCTTCACCTATCATCCGTCGACCGTGCGAACCGCCGTCACCTTCGATGCGGAGCGTGCTGTCCGGTCCGTGCTCGAGCACGTCCCGGACGCGCTGGTCGCCGTCGAGGTGGTAGGGCGCGGCTACCGGGTCAACCGGCATTTCCCGGCCGGCGAGATCGGTGGTCAGATGTGGCTCGAGTCGATCGACGAGCTGGTGCGCGACCCGGTCACCCGCGTCATCATCCGCGACGAGGGGAGGTCTGCCGAGGAGTTCGAGGCGTTGGCGTCAGAGCTGGGTCTGCACGGCACGAACTACTTCGTCGGCTACACCGCCTGGCTCGACCTGGCGCCCGACGGTGTCTCGAAGGCGTCGGCACTGGCCGACGTGGCGGCTGAGCTGGGTGTGGCGCAAGGCGACGTACTCGCGATCGGAGACGGGCGCAACGATGTCGAGATGCTGCAGTGGGCCGGCCGTGGGGTTGCGATGGGGCAGGCGCCCGACGTGGTGAAGCAGGCGGCCGATGCGGTGACTGCGAGCTGGCAGGACGACGGCGTGGCGGTGGAGCTGGCGACCTGGTTCGACATCACGACAGCCGTCTAGGCGCA
>JANLYC010000411.1:0-3503 GCA_031365435.1 Nocardioidaceae bacterium | reverse complement strand
CCCCATGTTTGGGGGCGACCGACCGGACTCTCAGGATCGGGTCTGGTCGGCGCGACGACCAGGAACAACCGCGTTCCGTCCATAGCGTCCCAGACAGGGTGTGGAGAGAGGCCGGACGTAGTGTGTCCGGCCTCTTCCATGTCCCTCTTACCCCCTGGGACCAACGGGGGGACGTCGGATGGCGACTGATCCGAGGCTACTCCCGGTCGGCCGCACGCGCGTGTCGACCCTGGGGCCCCGCGAGCGGCGCTACATCACACCGCTGTTTGCGCACCGATTGCTGACGAACCGCGGCGCTGCCAGGCCAGGATGGCCCTATGGCTGAGGTGCGCTGCTCCCCCGTTCCCGATCTGCCGAGCGCATGACTTTCGGTCAGCTGGCTGTGATCTGCCTGGCCGGCGTGGCCGGGCCCCTTCTTGCCATCTCCCACCGCTGGGCCGTGCCGGTGATCGTCGGGGAGCTCCTGGTCGGCATCTGCCTGGGACCGATGGTGCTCGGCCAGCTCGACTCGACGAATCCGACATTCGAGTTCCTGGCGCAGATCGGGTTCGCGCTCGTCATGTTCGTCGTCGGCTCGCACGTTCCGTTCGGCGACCCGGACCTGCGCCGGGCACTGCCGGTCGGACTGCTGCAGGCCGCTGCGGTCGGGGTCGCCTCCGTGCCGATTGCAGTGGGTCTGGCGAGTGCTTTCGGGACCGGCCACGCTGCGTTGTACGCCGTCCTGCTCTCCTCTTCGTCAGCCGCGCTCATCCTCCCGATCCTCGACTCCATGAGACTCTCCGGCCCCGCGACGACCCGCCTGCTCCCCCAGGTGGCGGTGGCCGACACCGTCTGTATCGTCGCCCTGCCGCTGGCCATCGACCCTGCTCGAGCCCTCCGTGCGGCGCTCGGCGCCGTAGCCGTGATCGGATGCTCGGCGCTGCTCTACGTGGCCCTGCGTGTGGCGGAGCAGCGAGGGTGGCGGCGAAGCCTTCACCGGCTGTCCGAAGAGCGAAAGTTCGCCCTCGAGCTCAGGCTCAACCTGGCGATCCTCTTCGGCCTGGCCGCAATCGCGCACGCGACCCGGATCTCGATCATGCTGGCCGGTTTCACGTTCGGGATGGTGGTGGCGGCGATCGGCGAACCGCGTCGCCTCGCACGTCAGCTGTTCGCCGTCACGGAGGGCTTCTTCGCCCCTCTGTTCTTCGTCTGGCTCGGCGCATCCCTCGACCTCAAGCCCCTTGCTGAGCGTCCGAGCCTTATCTGGCTCGGTGTGCTGCTCGGACTCGGAGCGGTCGCAGCCCACCTCGTGGCACGTGTCTTCCGACAGGGTTTCGCTCTCAATGCTCTGTCGGCTGCCCAGCTGGGCGTCCCGGTTGCGGCGGCGGCGCTGGGCACCCAGCTGCACCTGCTCGCTGCGGGGGAACCTGCTGCCCTGATTCTGGGGGCTCTCGTGACGATCGTCGTGGCGTCGTCGGCAGCGAGCTGGGCAGCCCGGTCAGCCCTGTCAGCCCGAGGTGTCCGGCCCGAGCACCGTGGGACCTGACCCCGGTGGGTGCATCGCCGTTCCGTTGCGCGCCTCGACGAGCTCCGCGCAGATCTCGCGCAGCTTCAGGTTGCGTCGCTGTGACTCCCGCACCAAGTAGTCGAAGGCTCGTTGTTCGTCCAGGGCGTAGGTGGCCATCGTGAGCCCGATGGCTTGACCGATCACCTTCCTCGACGACAGTGCCTGCGTCAGCTGAGCCTCCAGCCGAAGATGACCTGTCACGAGCGCTGCGTGGGAGACGAACAGCTCTACCAGCCGCTGGTTGGTGCTGAACGGACCGACCTCGCGTGAGTAGAGGTTCAGCGCCATCCGTTCGTTCTTGAGCCTCCCGATGCACAAGGCCACCTGCGCCCTGACGCCGAGGCGGGCAGCGGAAGGCCCGTATGCGGGCCAGCGGGGATCGTGCGCGACATCGTCGGCAACGACGGACAGGTCGCCCGTCGCCGACTGGTAGCAGGGACCCTCGCGCAACTGGTACTGGAGCTCGTCGAGGCGTCCGGCCACCGGATCGGTGGGAGCCAGTGTCTGAAGCGGGCCGTCGTCTGTCGCCACGGTGATACTGGCTGCGTAGACGCCCTCCAGGTGGTCAACGGCACCTTGGGTGAGGATCCGCAAGGTCTCCGACGCGTGCCGTGCCGCGTCCTCGATGCTCGAGATGGACGTGTTGCGGTTGTTGCGGGCAGCCATGGTGCGCACCGCTCTCTCTCAACCGCGGGTGGGTCAAGACGGCTGTAATCCGCACAGTACACCGCCATTCACGCGATCCACCCTCGTCGACCACATCCTCAGGTCGCGACGAGCATGGTGCTGTCGTGCAGGACCGCTTCAGGCAACCCCTACGCTGGCCTGATGCGGCTTCCGGACCCGTCTCTCGTGGTCCTCGTAGGCCCGTCCGGATCCGGCAAGTCGACCTGGGCCGCCCAGCGATACAGACGCGCGGAGATCGTGTCTTCCGACGAGCTGCGCGGAGTGGTCGGCAGCGGGCCATACGACCTGGACGCGTCAGCCGACGCCTTCCGCCTCCTGGACCAGATCGTGGCTGGTCGGGCACGCCGGCGGCTGACCACCGTCGTGGACACCCTCGGTCTGGAGCCGCTACGCCGCCGGGCCTTGCTCGGGCTGGCGCGAGAAGCGGGACTGGCCGCGGTGGTCGTCTCCTTCGTCACGCCGCCGGAGGTCTGCCGCCAGCGCAACCGGGAGCGCAGCCGCCCGGTGCCGGCCCGGGTGCTGACCGAGCAGCTGCGTGTCTTCGGTCGAGTCCAGGACGACCTTGCCACTGAGGGTTGGGACACCCAGCTCACCGTCGCATCACCGGCTGACGTCACGGCCGCCGTAGCGGACGTGCACGAGAGTCCGGTGGCCGTCCGGAGTACAAGCACGCCGGAGGTGTCCAGGCCAGGTCCGGAGGTCGTCCTGCAGCTCTCCCGGTTTCCGTGGGGAGCGGACCCGCTCAGCTGGCTCAAGGAGATCGCGCTCGCCGCCGATGCGGCCGGTTTCGCGGGCATCGCCTTGATGGACCATCTCATCCAGATCCCGCAGGTCGGAGCGGCCTGGGAACCGATCCCGGAGCCCTTCGTCGTGCTCGGCATGCTGGCCGGGCTCGACACGAGACTTCGGCTCGGCACGCTGGTCACACCCGTGACCTTCCGAGCACCGGGGATCATCGCGAAGGCGATCGCGACCTTGGACGTCCTGTCGGACGGTCGCGCCTTCTGCGGGATCGGTGCCGGGTGGTGGGAGCGCGAACACCTGGCGTTCGGCCTCCCGTTCCCTGGTCGGGCAGAGCGGTTCGACCGGCTGGAGACCGCGATCGAGACGCTGCGCGCGCTCTGGGCTCCCGGCACGAAGCCGTACGACGGTGAGCGCATCCGCCTGCCCGAGACCACGGGCTACCCGCGGCCGTTCTCATCGATCCCGATCATCGTCGGCGGCAACGGTGAGCAGCGGACGCTGCAGATCGCCGCCAGGCTCGGTGACG
>JANLYC010000410.1:0-2950 GCA_031365435.1 Nocardioidaceae bacterium | reverse complement strand
CAGCAGTCGGGCGGCGGCTCCTGGTTGCCCCCGGCCGCGTGATCGGCAGCGTCGATCGGTCAGGGAGGGTCGACGCCGACCTGGTCAGGGAGGGTCGGGTCACGACGGGTCGAGGTGAGTCGAGTCAGGTCAGGTCGAGGTCGCGCAGCTCGTAGGCGGCGACATACCGCAGGCCAGCCGACTCGACCGCCTCGCGCGCTCCGCGATCCACGATGACGGCGACAGCGACGACGTCGGCGCCCTGCTCACGCAGCGCATCCACGGCCGTCATGACCGACCCACCGGTGGTCGACGTGTCCTCCACCGCAAGCACACGACGGCCCTTGACCTCGGGCCCCTCGACACGTTGCTGCAGCCCATGTGCCTTGCCTTCCTTGCGTACGACGAAGGCGTCCAGCCGGTCGCCTGTCGCGCTCGCGGCGTGCAGCATGGCGGCGGCCACTGGATCTGCGCCGAGCGTCAGACCGCCCACTGCGTCGTACTCGAGATCGGCGGTGGCCTCGCGCATCACTCGCCCCACGAGGGGAGCAGCATCGCCGTCGAGGGTGATCCGGCGAAGGTCGACGTAGTAGCTCGCCTCCTGTCCCGACGACAGGGTTACCTTGCCGTGCACCACGGCCTTGTCCTTGATCTGCTGGAGGAGCGCCTCGCGGTCGTTCATGCCTGGGACCCTAGCGAGGTCCCACCACGCCGTACCGCGAGCCCCCGTGCCGCTGCTGCCGCGCACGAACCCGGCTCGCGAGTCAACCAGGCAAGCACCTACTCGCCGCGGCCCATTTGCCTAGTTCACAAGCCACCTGGCTTGTGAACTAGGCAAACGCGGAGGGCCAGATGATGCCGATGCCACGACGTGATCACGAGGTGATTAGGTGGGTCAATGGGACGTGACCGCCTTGCGAGCAGACTGCACGGACTCGGCCAGACGATCTTCGCCGAGATGTCGGCACTTGCGCTGCGCACCGGGTCCATCAACCTCGGCCAGGGGTTCCCGGACGTCGACGGCCCCACCGAGATCATCGATGCCGCCGTGGCTGCGCTGCGTGCCGGCCGCAATCAGTACGCACCCGGGTGGGGCGTGCCCGAGCTCCGGACAGCGGTCGCCCGCCACCAGCAGCGTTTCTACGACCTCCCCGTCGATCCTGACACCGAGGTGCTCGTCACGACCGGTGCCACCGAAGCGGTCGCGGCCGCCCTGCTGGCGCTGGTCGAGCCCGGCGATGAGGTCATCGCCCTGGAGCCGTACTACGACTCCTACGCCGCGTGCATCGCGATGGCAGGCGGGCGGCGGGTCCCAGTCACGTTGCGCGCGCCGGACTTCCGGCTCGACGTCGACGAGCTGCGCCGGGCCGTCACGACCCGCACCCGGCTGCTCCTCGTCAACTCCCCACACAATCCCACCGGCACCGTCCTGACCGACGACGAGCTGCGCGCCATCGCTGAGATCGCCTGCGAGCACGACCTCGTCGTCGTGACCGACGAGGTCTACGAGCACCTGACGTTCGACGGTCTCGTCCATCGACCTCTCGCGTCGTACGACGGCATGCGCGAACGCACACTGACCATCTCCAGCGGCGGGAAGACGTTCTCCTTCACCGGCTGGAAGGTCGGCTGGGCGATCGGACCTGCCGAGCTCGTCCGCGCGGTGATGATGGCCAAGCAGTTCATGACGTTCACCTCCGGCGCACCGCTCCAACCCGCGATCGCCGCCGCCCTCGACCTCGACGACACCTACTACACGCGCCTTCGCACCACCCTGCAGGCCAAGCGTGATCGCCTCTGCGACGGTCTGCGCGCAGTCGGCTTCGACGTGTTCGACCCGCAAGGCACCTACTTCGCGACCACCGACATTCGCCCCCTGGGGTATGACGACGGGGTCGACTTCTGCCGGCAGCTGCCCGAGCGGTGCGGCGTCGTCGCCATCCCCACCCAGGTGTTCTACGACGACAAGGCAGCTGGTCGACCGTTGGTGCGTTGGGCCTTCTGCAAGCGCGATGACGTGATCGACAGCGCGCTCGAACGTCTGGGCTCCCTTCGGAGCTGACGTCGACGCGCCCTTCCATCGTTGTCGCGGCTGCAGACCAGCCCGCGGCGGGCGGAGCCGGCTCAGCGCCGCGGCGGAGGCGGCGGAGGCGGCGGCGGAGCGGGCGGCGACTCTGCGGGCGGCCCCGACTCGGGTGGCGGCAGGACGCCGTCGACGTCACGCCGCGGGCCGTGCGGGGGACCGAATCTCGGACCTTCGGACGCCGCCTGGTCGACAACACGCCCAGGCCCCGCGGATCCGCCACCGCTCGACGGCCAGGCGTCCGGACCACCGAACCAGGCGCGCGCCGGACGGCTCCAGATCAAGAAGATCGAGACGCCGATGTAGAGGCTGACCAGCCAGGCGACCGGCCCCGCGAACAACGCCAGCGTTCCGACGCCACCGCCGATCACCGACAGGACCACGCGGGCGGAACGGTGCCGCCGGAGCACGTAGAACCCGAGCACGAGCGAGGCCACGCTCAGCACGGCCAGCCCCATGATCGTGTAGCGCAGCAGCTCGCGTGCCCCCTCGAGCGTCAACCCGAGTGTCGCCGCCTGCTCGCTCTTGACCACCGTGGTCAACGCCTCGGTCACCCGGCTGCTGTGCAGCTGGTTCGCCGTGCTGACCAGCAGGACGAGCGCCATCGCGCTCCCCACGACGGCCGCGAGACCTCCGACGGTCACCTCGCGAGGTCGGGAGCGCAGCCCGTCACCGGAGAACCGGCTCGGGGTCTGGGTCACGCTGGCGTCACTCCTCGTCTCTACGCTCGTTGTCGTGCGGGCTGGTCGGCCCGGGCGTCGTCGCATCGTCGGCGGGTCGGTCGATGCTGCGGACCGTCAACCCGTCCGCTGCATCGTCGCGATCGACCCGCACCGCGTCGCCATCGCTGACCTCACCCGCCAGCAAGGCCCGCGCCAAGGCGTCACC
>JANLYC010000401.1:0-6295 GCA_031365435.1 Nocardioidaceae bacterium | reverse complement strand
CGATTCCTGACTCCCTGCGCGGTTCGGGCCGCAGGTACATCTACGTGATCTTAGATGTCGTAGTAGAGCTCGAACTCGTGCGGGTGCGGGCGCAGCGAGATCGGCAGGACCTCGTTGGTGCGCTTGTACTCGATCCAGGTCTCGATCAGGTCAGGCGTGAAGACGCCACCTTCGAGCAGGAATTCGTGGTCGGCCTCGAGCGCGTCGAGCACGGCTGTCAGTGTCGCCGGCACCGTCTCGACATCGGCGTGCTCATCCGGCGGCAGTTCGTACAGGTCCTTGTCGATGGGCTGCGGCGGCTCGATCTTGTTTCGGATGCCGTCCAACCCGGCCAGCAGCATCGCGGAGAAGGCAAGGTAGGGGTTGGCCGACGGGTCCGGACAACGGAACTCGATCCGCTTGGCCTTCGGGTTGGCGCCGGTGATCGGGATCCGGATGCACGCGGACCGGTTGCGCTGGCTGTAGACCAGTTTGACCGGGGCCTCGAAGCCGGGGACCAGCCGGTGGTAGGAGTTGACTGTCGGGTTGGTGAACGCGAGCAGCGACGGGGCGTGGGCCAGCAGGCCACCGATGTAGTAGCGTGCCGCGTCGCTCAGGCCGGCGTACCCGCTCTCGTCGTAGAACAGCGGTTCCCCGTCGGCCCAGAGGGACTGGTGGCAGTGCATGCCTGAGCCGTTGTCGCCGAAGATCGGCTTGGGCATGAAGGTTGCGGTCTTGCCGTTCTTCCACGCGACGTTCTTGACGATGTACTTGAACTTCATCACGTTGTCAGCGCTGACGAGCAGCTCGTCGAACCGGAAGTTGATCTCGGCCTGGCCGGCGGTGCCCACCTCGTGGTGCTGGCGCTCCACGATGAGGCCGGACGTCTCGAGCTCCTTGGACATCTCAGCACGCAGGTCGGCGAAGTGGTCGTACGGCGGGACCGGGAAGTAGCCACCCTTGTACTTGACCTTGTAACCGCGGTTGCCGCCGTCCTCCTCGCGACCGGAGTTCCAGGCGCCTGCGACGGAGTCGATGGAGTAGAAGCCGGTGTTCTGCTTCGTCTCGAACCGGACGTCGTCGAAGACGTAGAACTCGGCCTCGGGCGCGAAGAACGCGGTGTCGCCGATGCCGGTGCTCTTGAGGTACTCCTGCGCCTTGCGCGCGATGTTGCGCGGGTCGCGGCTGTAGGCCTCTCCGGTGAGCGGGTCGTGGATGAAGAAGTTCACCACCAGGGTCTTGTCGGTCCGGAAGGTGTCGAGGTATGCCGTCGTGGGGTCGGGGAACAACGCCATGTCGGACTCGTGGATGGCCTGGAACCCCCGGATGGAGGAGCCGTCGAACATGAGGCCATCGTCGAAGACTTCTGGGCCGAAGGACGACACCGGCACCGTGAAGTGCTGCATGATCCCGGGCAGGTCGCAGAAGCGCACGTCGACGAACTCGACGCCTTCGTCTGCGATGTAGCTCAACAACTCGTCGCGGTCGGCGAACATCGATCCTCCTTGCATCCCGATCGGCCCGGTCTGGCCGCCGGTCGTGGTGCCACCGTAAGAGGTGGCGATTTCCCTGCCGTGTCTGCCGTGTTTCACCCGTGTTACGTTGCCGCTCGTGACTCCCGAGCCGGCTGATCAGGACTTTCCGGGCCAGCGTCGCGGCCTGGCCCGGTCCGGGTCGGGCGCGGTGGCCGGCTGGGGTCGTCGGGTGTTGGCGCTCGTGATCGACTGGGCGATGTCCATGCTTGTCGTCGCCGGGTTCATTGGTCAAGACGTCTGGAGCGGTCACGGCGCAGCCATGTGGGCGCCGCTGGTCGTTTTCGCCGGCGAAGTGTGGATCCTGACGTCGTTGCTCGGTGCTTCGGCCGGACAGCTGATCGTGGGAGTGGTCATTCGTCGTACGTCAGGAGCACGGGTCGACGCGGCGCGGGCCCTGATCCGGACGGTGCTGATCTGCCTCGTCATCCCTGCCGTCATCTACAACCGCGACCAGCAGGGCCTCCATGACCTCGCCGCTGACACCATCGCCCTCCGCCGCTGACCTTGGGTGCCCTCCGTGGCCGCCCGTTTGCCTAGTTCACTAGGCAAATACCCTCCTCCCAAGGCGAATTTGCCTTGTGAGGAAGCCACGTGGCTTGTTCACAAGGCAAACGTCGCGGGCACGGGGACGGCAGGGGTCAGCGCACCGACAGAGCGTTGAACATCCCGAGGCGGTAGTGGTGCTTGAGATTGCACACCAACTCGTACCGACCCCCGGGCAACGTCATGGTGACCCAGCCGCTACTGCCTGGCTCGATGCCCTCACCACCGGCCGGGCCGCAGGTGCGAGAGGCCTCACCGAGGCTCCCATCCTCCGCGATGCGGTCGTCGGGCCCAACCGTTCGCTTGCCCGGTTTCTCGCGCGCGCCAAGCGGGAGCACAACGAGCTCATAGGTTCGCGTCCCGATGTTGTGGACCCGGAACGACACCGTTCCTGCCGAGATGTACGCCGGCGTGGCGACCAACCGCATGTGTGCCATCGCTCGGCCCGACCCGGCCCCGCCGGACATCATGCCATCGCCCATCCGGTTGCCCATGTCGATGAGGCTCACATCCACGATCTGTCCGGGGAGGTCGGGAACGGTACAAGCAGCCGAGGACCTGTCGAAGGCGCCGCCGACGGCTGCCATGGCAAGGGTCGAACCAGCGGCCAGCAGCACCACGCTGGCGGCCCCGACCAGGAGCGTTCGGTCAAGGCGGCGTGTCATCGCCCGCGCAGCAGGTCGCGCTTGCGACTGTACTCATCCTCGGTGATCTCACCACGGGCGAACCGCTCGTCGAGCAGGCGTTCGGGGTCCACTGCTGTCGTCTCAGAACTCCGGTCGCGCAGTGACCTGAAAGCCATGACGGCAACACCGATGATCACGGACCAGAAGACGAGCATGACGAGCGCCATGCCGAACCAGTCGGCCGCGCTCCATCCGTCGTTCCAATTCATCATCTCTTGATCAACTCCCCACTCCCGAGGCTAGGCGATGGCAGCCGACAGCATCAGGGTCCTTCGTCCCTGATCGGCCCGCAGGGCAAGCCAACCGCTGTGGCCCGCCGCAGCCGGTACCGTCCAGCCAGGTCCTCAAGCCCGCAGGTCGGGGCGGGTGCGGCTGTCGTGGTGTGCGGGGCGTCGTACCACGGGGAGGCGGCGCAGCCAGAGCCAGACTCCGTGCAAGCGGATCAGCGCCGCCACCCGCTGCGGCATCAACGGCTGGGTCAACGCCACGCCGAGGAGTCGCAGGGTGGACACCGGTGACGCGTGTCCGGTGAAGCTTCCGGTGAACACCACGCGGTCGTCCTGTCGCAACGTGACGAAGGCGCCCACCTTCGCCCGACCGCCGGAAGGGGCCGACGGGGGGCTCGCCGGGGCGTGCTGAGTGCCGGATCCGTCGCCACCGGACTCCGCATCGAGGACGAACTTGAGCTGGTAGTCACCGAAGACACCGAAGAACGGCGACACGTAGAACTGCTTGGTGGCGCGCGCAGTCCCGTGGGAGTCGAGGTCGAGCACGTAGCCGTGCCGCTCGCCATACGTGTTGTGCACCTCGGCGAGCACACCCTCGAGCGTCCCGTCCGCCGCGTAGCACCAGAACACCGTCAGCGGGTCGAAGACGTACCCCAGCACCCGCGCGTTCGCGAGCATGATCACCCGGTGCGCGGTCCATGAGACGTCCTGGGCCCGGATGAACGTGCGGACGTTGGTACCGAGGTTGCCGCCCGGCCCCCCGAGGTGGTCCCGCGCCTCGAACGAGGCGAGTGCGCGCAGCCACCGCGGCGCGACGTCCGGGTGGTCCACGTCGACGAGGAACTGGTGGGCCCGATAGCGGAACTGGTGCTTGATGGGGTGGAACCGGGCGTGTCGGACCTCGCCGCGCACGATCGCCGGCAGCGGCAGGGAATCCTGCGGCACGGTCTTCACCAGGTGGCCCCGAACCGCTGGGCCGCCAGGACACCAGAGCGGCAGCCATCCTCGTGGAAGCCCCAACCGTGGTACGCCCCGGCGAACGTGGTCCGATCCGTCATGAGCTCGGGCAGTCGCTGTTGCGCGGCGACCGACTCGGGCGTGTAGACCGGATGCGTGTAGTCCATGGTGGCGATCACGCGGGCGGGGTCGACCCGGTCGGCGCCGTTGAGCGTCACGACGAGGGGGTGATCCGCCGGCTGGTGTTGCAGCCGGTTCATCCAGTACGACACCTGCACACGGTCTGACTCGTCCGAGCACCCGTCGAGCGTGAAGTTCCAGCTGGCCCGCTCGTCCCAACGGTCGGCCAGCACGGAGTCGTCGCGGTGCAACTGCGTCTCGTTCTCGGAGTACCGGAACGAGGACAGCACGCTCTTCTCGACGGGCGTCGGGTCGGAGAGGAGTGCCAGCGCCTCGTCGGCGTGGGTGGCCAGCACGACGCGGTCGAAGGCGTGCACGATGCCCGCCGAGTCGGTGACCCGCACTCCGTCCGTATGACGGTCGACCGTCACCGCCGGCTGACCCGCCCGGACCGAGTGCGGCGTGGTCAGCAAAGAGTTCACCGCCTCGACGTAGGTCCGCGATCCGCCGGCGACGACATACCACTGGGGCGCGTCACCCAACGCGAGGAAGCCGTGGTGCGACAGGAACGCGAACAGGTAGGCGGCGGGATACTCCATCGCGTCGCGGCGGCCACTGGACCAGACGCACGAGACGATCGGCACGGCGTAGTGCTGGATGAAGTGCTCGCTGAAGCCGTGGCGCGCGAGGAACTCGCCATAGGTGATCTCCGGCGTCGTGTCGTCGGCCGCCTCGGACACCAGTGCCAGCGCCAGCTTCTGGAAGCGCCGCACGTTGAGCAGCAGCCGCCAGAACCGGGGATCGAGCACCCGGCGCCGCTGCGCGAAGATGCCCCGCACGCCGCGCCCCCCGACGAAGGCGAGCCCGCAACCGGAGCACCGGATGCTCATGCTCATCTCGGTCGGTCGGATCGCCACCCCGAGGTCGTCGAACAGCCGACGCAGGGTGGGATAGGTGCGGTCGTTGAGCACGATGAAGCCCGAGTCGACGGTGGTCGAGCCGTCCCCGATCGTGACGTCGTGAGTATGGGCATGCCCGCCGAGACGTGGTTCGCGCTCGAACAGCGTGACCTCATGGGTGCGCGACAGGAGATAGGCGGCCGTCAGGCCCGAGACCCCGGCGCCGATGACGGCCACGCGAGGAAGGTCAGTCACGACGGCCGCTCCCCGCGGTCGGCAGGGCCCGGGGCAGGGCGAAGGGGAGGGGAGTGCTCACACCCGTGATTCGTCACGGTGACGCTGTCGGATGCCTGGTCCCCTTGAGCACGGAGGAGTGCCTACCGGCCACGCATCGCTTGACGGGCCTGCTTGGCGCTGGTGGGCATCGGTCCACGCGGGATGGGCATCTGCGGGCGCATCGCGTCGAGTGCCTTGAGCCGCTGCAGCGCATCGGTGACATCGGCGGGCGCGATGTTCTTGGGGAGCTTCATGATGTGCTTGGCGAGCCGATTGATCGGGATCGCGTCGTCGCCGGAGTCGCCCGAGACGATGTCGTAGATCGGGATCTCACCGACCACCCGGGCGTGTTTCTTCTTCTCGACGCCGAGCAGGTTGCGGACCCGCTGCGGGTTGCCCTCACCGATCAGGATGACGCCGGGACGGCCGACGACCCGGTGCACGATGTCCTGGCTCTTGGTGACCGACACCGCGGGTTGCACCTGCCAGCCGCGTCGCAGCACGCCCAGCGCCGCGGCAGCGGCACCCGGTTGACCCTCCATCTGCGCGTACGCCGCCTTCTCGGCGCGGCGACCGAAGACGATCAGCCACGCGAGCGCTCCCGCGGGGATGCCGACGACCACGCCAGCGAGCGGGTGGACCACCACCCAGAGGACCGCCCCGACGACGAGGCCGACGCCGAGGAACCACGCCAGGCACACGATCCCGACGCGCTTGTCCCGCTCGCGGGTCAGCTTGTACGCCTGGATCAGCTTGCTGAGCGCTCGCTGCTTCTTCTCGCCCTTGTCCTTGCGTGCCATGTGTCGAGGTCCTCGTTCGTTACGGTTGCGATGCGGGTGATGAAGCGGTCAGGCGGAGACCTGCGCGTTCCGCGACTCTACTGCCTGTTGGTAGAGACGTCCTGCGCGGTACGACGACCGCACGAGCGGCCCGCTCATGACACCCGCGAAGCCGATCTCGCTCGCCTCGTCCTGGAGCTCCACGAACTCCTCGGGCTTGACCCAGCGCTCGATCGGGTGGTGTCGAACCGACGGGCGCAGGTACTGGGTGATCGTGATGAGGTCGCAGCCGGC
>JANLYC010000384.1:0-3513 GCA_031365435.1 Nocardioidaceae bacterium | reverse complement strand
ATCCGGGTCTCCACCCCTGGCACCACCCAACCGCAGCCGGTTAGTCGAAGCCGTTGTGACGTCGCCGCAGTTGTGAGCTCAGCGTCTTGGCAACGTCGACTGCCTGCTGTCGCTTCGACGCACTCGCCTGCCGCGCTCGGTGCTGGGCCGGGGTCATCTTCTTCGACAGATTGGCGTCCGCGATAAGGTCGCCCAGCGATCGCGCCGACGAGGGGTAAGCCGCTACCGGCTTGCCGCCGCTGAAGACGACCCAGTGGATCGCACCCTGGTCCATCACCATCAAGATCGCGCCCTCGTTGACCGTCTCGGCGTGCTTGAGAGCCGTACGACGATTGGCGTGCGCAGCATACGTGCGCTGGGCGGCGGCAGTCACCGGCGCCGCGGCGTACTTCCACACCAGCGCAGCCTGCGGGCCGTACCGGACGGCCTTCGTGCCGGCCCGTCTGATCCGACCCATCTGTGCCTACCTACCTCGTCCGTCGAACCGAGCTCCCGACGTCGTCCTTGCCGCCGACACCGTATCGACGGCAGTCCCCATCGTAGGCGGGAGCCGGCCGTCGGACGGAGCACCGGACCGCTACGCGAAGAACTTCACCACCGTGGTGCAGAACGCGGGGAGGTCATCGGGGTTACGACTCGTCACCAGTCCCCGATCGTGCACGACCTCTTCGTCGACCCAGGTTGCTCCCGCGTTGGTGAGGTCCGTTCGTAGGCTGGGCCATGAAGTCAGTGTGCGCCCCTCCACCACACCGGCCTCGATCAGCACCCAGGGAGCGTGACAGATCGCCGCTACCGGCTTGTCGGCGTCGAAGAACCCCCGAACGAAGGCGACCGCCTCGTCGTCGAGGCGAAGCGCGTCAGGATTGGCGACCCCGCCCGGCAGCACCAACGCGTCGAAGTCACTGACCTTCGACTTCGCGAACGTGACATCGACCGGAAAGGTGTCTGCTTTGTCCAGGTGATGGAAAGCCTGAACCTCCCCGGACTCGCTCGACACGATCTGCGGCATGCCGCCGGCTTCTTTGATGGCCTGCCACGGCTCGGTCAGCTCGACCTGCTCGATGCCTTCAGCGGCGACGACGAATGCGATTCGCTTGCCGCGCAGTACATCACTCATAGGTACTTCTCCTGCTATCGATGATTTGGTCCAAGAACTGCCTTTTCGCAACTCTTCAACAGTCCCCATTGGGGCGGCCTTCAAACACGCCGTCGGGAGGACGCATCACGGAGAAACGCGGCGCGGCGCAGCGCACCCTCGGACTGGGATCCCTAAGACCAGGGAGACCTGCGACGAACCAGGGGCCAACCAGGTCAGGAGCGCACCAGCCGCGCGATGGCGGCAGAGGCCTCGGCGATCTTGTCATCGGCCTCCTGTCCGCCTTCCTGGACAGCGTGACTGACACAGTGGCGGAGATGCTCGTCGAGCATGGTGAGCGCGAAGGACTCGAGCGCCGAGGTAGCCGCAGACACCTGGGTCAGGACATCGATGCAGTACTTGTCCTCCTCGACCATGCGCTGCAGGCCGCGGATCTGCCCTTCGATGCGGCGGAGCCGTTTCAAGTGATTCGACTTGTCGTCGACATAGCCGGGGGCCGGTGAGCCGGTCATGCGGAGCCTCCTCGAGGGCCAGGTGAACGACACCGTCGCCACATCGCTCACTCTACGGATACCCCCGCCCCCTATTCAAGACTGGCGTCACCCCGCCCGGCATATAACTACAAACCGCTATGTTTCGACTACTCGTAGTAATCCGATCGGATGGTTCTCGTCGCAAACCGAGACAACAGCATGCTTCCTGACCTCATACTTCTTCATGCAGACCAATCCGGCTCGCGCCTCCGCGCGGACCGCGAAAGACCGTCGGGCCCAGCGCCGCGATGCCGCGCTCGACCGGGCGATGTCGCGCTCGAGCCAGGGCGGAAAGCTCCTGCGCGCGCTGAGCGACGACCCGGCCGACATCAACGGGTACGGGCACGGAGGCGAGCACACCCGCGACCTGGCCCGCGACCTCAAGGCCGCCGTACCGACCGGTATCTTCTTCTACCAGCGACGACTCGGCCTTCGGAGCACCGAGGACCCGATCGACCTGCTCGCGATGGTGCAGTCCGGTGTCTGGCTCATCGACATCCAGAGCTGCGCCGCTGGACCCGCGGCCGTCAGGGGTCGCAAGCATCTGCTCTCGTCCCACTACTCGCACCTGGTCATCCGCGGTCGAGACCGCACGGCGTACCTCGACCGGCTGGTCAGTCAGGCCAGGTCCGTCGAGGACACCCTGGCCGAGCTCGGCCGCTCCAGCGTTCCCGTTCATACTGCGTTCTGCTTCTACGACACCGACACCCGGTGGAGGGGAACCCCGCGCGTGGGCCAGACCCTGCTCACGACACCCAAGCGGCTCACCGGGGTGCTGCAGAAGGGCCCGCTCAAGCTTCGCGACACCGAGATCGTCACGCTCGCTCAGGCGCTCGGCCATCGGCTCCCTCGGCAACACCTGCGCGACTGACGACTCGAGGATTCAGCCGGGTTCCCGCGTGGATGACCTCTTGTGCACCACAATGGGGCCTCAGATCCGGGCCGACCCGTCGTCGGTGAGACGCGAGACCTAGCTCGACAGGAGGGGCCATGAGACTGACCAAGTACCCGGTCGGTGCCTCCCTCGTGCTC
The DNA here is from genome assembly GCA_031365435.1 of Nocardioidaceae bacterium. GTDB lineage: Bacteria > Actinomycetota > Actinomycetes > Propionibacteriales > Nocardioidaceae > JANLYC01. The sequence continues at coordinate 852 of JANLYC010000384.1, read as the reverse complement.
TCTTTGTCGATGGCGATAGCCCTGTCGACCAATCTGCCGGCCACTCTCACACCGGTCGCGCGAACGACGCCGGTGGGCACGATGGCTGCAGCATCCGCCGCATCGCATCAGGGGGCCGCGGTCGATCGGAGCCGGGCTCACGTGGGTCGGTGGACGGTGCGACGGGTCGCAGGCGACACGTATACCGTGACGTGGACCTCGCCGCGTACGCTGCCGGTCAGCGACGCCCGACCGGTCATCGAGCGCGCGGGCAAACCGTTCGCGGTGCCGGCGGTCCTCCGAGGCGGCCGACGCGTTCGGATCACGCTCACCCAGAAGACCCGCCCCACCACCGGCAATCTGGACGTCGTCCTGTCCGACCGGGTTCTCGACGGGCCCCCGACCGTACGGCCCGTCGCACCGCACGTGGTGGCGCCGCTGCCGGGGACGACGACCCTCACGCCCGACCCGGGAACGCCCGGCGCGCATCCCGTCACCACCAGCACGTACCGGCTCCCCGGGGTGAAGCTCGCGGGTATGCCGGCCAAGATCGAGATGCTCGGGTACGTCGTGCGGCCGACCGACGCCACCCCGAACGCGCCTGTGGTGCTCTTCCTGCACGGCCGCCACGAGGCCTGCTACCGGAACCCGCACCCCGTCGGACACGGCAACGCCGAATGGCCCTGTCCCACGCACACGAGCCCCGTGCCCAGCTATCTCGGCTACTCCTACATCCAGCGGCTGCTGGCCAGCCAGGGGTACGTGACGGTGTCGATCTCGGCGAACGGCATCAACGCGCAGGACTGGCGCCTCCTCGACTCTGGGGCGTCGGCCCGGTCCACCCTGGTCAGGCGGCACCTGGCGGCGTGGGCC
>JANLYC010000343.1:0-1794 GCA_031365435.1 Nocardioidaceae bacterium | reverse complement strand
CCTTCGCCGCGTGGTCGGTGCCCTGCGCGAAGGAGCAGCAGAGCTCGAGCCACAACCAACCATCGGCCAGCTCGGACCCTTGGTAGAGCGCGTGCGGAGTGCCGGCCTCCCCGTCGCACTCGACATCACGGGAGATTCGAGACCCCTGGCGGCCGCCGTGGAACTATCGGCCTACCGAATCGTGCAAGAAGCCCTGACCAATACCCTCAAACATGCCGGAGCGACCCAGGTACGCGTCCTTGTTCGCTACGGCGAACGACTCGAACTCGAAGTCCGCGACAACGGAAGCAGACCCATCAGCGGGGCAAGCACCGGGACAGGTGAGGGCAGCCCTCATGGCAATGGGCTCATCGGGATGCGCGAACGGGTCACGATGCTCGGCGGGGACCTGAGCGCCGCGCCATCGCCGGGCGGGGGCTTCACCGTTTGTGCCCGGATCCCGATCGAGCGGGCCTGATGACGATCCGGGTGGTCATCGCCGATGACCAGGCTCTGGTACGCAGCGGGTTCCGCCTCATCGTCGACCGTCGCCCCGACCTCACCGTCGTCGCGGAAGCCGAAAATGGCATCGAGGCGGTACGCCTCACCCTGGAGCTGCAGCCCGACGTCGTCTTGATGGACATCCGGATGCCCGAGATGGACGGCATCGAGGCAACCCGACAGATCGTCGCCTCGGGCAGTCTCACCCGCATCCTGGTCCTCACCACGTTCGATCTCGACGAATACGTCTACGCCGCACTGCGAGCAGGCGCGAGTGGCTTCCTCCTCAAAGACGTGCGACCGCGCGACCTGGTCGAGGGAATCCGACTCATCGCGGACGGCAACGCCTTGCTGGGCCCCAGCGTCACGTCCAGGCTCCTCGGCCGGTTCATCGATAACGAGCCCTCTCACCATGCGGCAGTTGTCGACACGCTCACCGCCCGCGAGATCGACGTCCTTCGCCTCCTTGCAAGTGGACTGTCCAACAACGAGCTCGCAGACCGGCTATCTCTCAGCGAAGCGACCATCAAGAGCCATGTCTCCAACGTGCTCCGCAAGCTCGGTGTCCGCGACCGCGTCCAAGCGGTGATCGCCGCCTACGACGCCGGCCTCGTCCAACCCCAACCCATCAGCCAGCCAGCCGTGCCAGGGGCCGGCCAAGCACGCTCCAAGGAGTGAGTCGTCCGGCGACCTGGACGGCTTCGTCTCCGATTCATGGCCCGGGTCAGGTTCGTCGTCACCGTTGCATGCGCGCGCTGAGCCGGCAGCGCCTGCAGGGCTTGGGACGCCGTCTGGGGTCGCCCGCCGCCCACGGCATCGCGATCACCCGGCGCCGAGTCGGCCGGCGGTCCGTGGCCCAGTGGTAGTCACAAGGACAAGCGTCGTACTGTCGTTCTCCTACTCCTGCCGATGTTCACAGCCGTCGTCCTGTATGAGGTGCAATGGCCCGGAGGCTGCCGTGACCGTCCCCGCTTCGCTCACTGGCAGTGCCGATGAGGCACCGGGGCGAGCCGAGACCCTCGGGCTGGAGCGTCCCGGCGCTCGGCTTGTGGGTAGTCGTCGCGCTCGTCACCTTCTTCGGCGGCACGTTGGTGGAGGACGTCGGCATGCCGGCGCCCCCAGATCAGGAGCAGCAGCGTGGCGTTCACCGCTGCGACCCTGGTGGTCGCTTTGGAGTTGCCGCCCGAACGCTCTCGAACACGGATAGCGGGCAGACCCAACCCGATGGCAAGCGAGTCAGCGACCGAGTCGCCACCCGCCGCCAATACTCCGAGCGAGTGCGCCGTCAGTCCGACAACGACCAGGCCGGCAATC
>JANLYC010000331.1:0-1576 GCA_031365435.1 Nocardioidaceae bacterium | reverse complement strand
CGTCGACGTTGCGCAGGTTGTGCTCGCGGGCGCCCTCGACGACGAGCTCGCGGCCCTTCTGGCGGGGGCGGCGCATCGGCGGCACCGCGATCGAACGGCGCCCGGACAGGTAGGCGCCGGTGATCGATTCCTCGGACGCGTACAGCTCCTCGACCGTTCCGCTGACGACGATCTTGCCACCGTGCTCACCGGCCAGCGGGCCGATGTCGACGACCCAGTCGGCGGTGCGGATCGTGTCCTCGTCGTGCTCGACCACGATCAGCGTGTTGCCGAGGTCCTTGAGTCGGATCAGCGTCTCGATGAGCCGGTGGTTGTCGCGCTGATGGAGCCCGATGGACGGTTCGTCGAGGACGTAGAGCACGCCCACGAGGCCGGCCCCGATCTGTGTGGCCAGCCGGATGCGCTGCGCCTCCCCGCCCGAGAGTGAGCCGGTCGGCCGGTCGAGGCTGAGGTAGTCGAGCCCGACGTCGAGGAGGAAGCGCAGCCGCTCGTTGATCTCCTTGATGACTCGCTCGGCGATCTGTGCCTCCCGGGACGTGAGGTCGAGGTCTCCGAGCAGGTATGCCGACGCCTCATCCACGGGCAGCGCACAGATCTCGGCGATGTTCTTGCCGCCGATCGTCACCGCCAGCGAGATCGGCTTGAGCCGTGCCCCGTTGCACGCCAGGCACGGCACCTCGCGCATGAAGCCCTCGAAGCGCTCCCGGCTGGTGTCGGTCTCGGCCTCACCATGCCGGCGTTCGATGTAGGGGATCACGCCCTCGAACTGTGCGTAGTACGAGCGCTCCCGCCCGTAGCGGTTCTTGTACCGCACGTGCAGCTTGCCCGGGAACCCCTGCAGCACCGCTTCCTGCGCCTTCTGGGGGAGCCGCTGCCACGGGGTGCCGGTGGAGAAGCCCATCTCCTCGGCCAGGGCGTCGAGCAGCCGGCTGAAGTAGTCGGACACGTGCGCGGCGGACCAGGGCGAGATCGCGCCGTCGTCGAGCGACTTCTGGCCGTCGGGCACGACCAGCTCGGGGTCGACGATCATCCGGGTGCCGAGCCCGTGACACTCGGTGCACGCACCGTAAGGCGAGTTGAACGAGAACGACCGTGGCTCGAGCTCCTCGAACGACAGGTCGTCATACAGGCACGCGAGATGCTCGGAGAAGACGCGCTCGCGGTGGGGGTCGTCGTCGGGGAGGTCGACGAAGTCGAGGGTCACGAGCCCACCGGAGAGTCCCAGCGCGGTCTCGTCGGAGTCGGTGAGCCGACGCTTGGCCGAGGCCTTGACCGCGAGACGGTCGACCACGACCTCGATCGTGTGCTTCTTCTGCTTGTCGAGCTTGGGCGGCTCGGTCAGCGGGTAGATCTCGCCGTCGACGCGAGCGCGCGAGAACCCCTGCGTCTGCAGCTGCCGGAACAGGTCGACGTACTCCCCTTTGCGGCCACGGATCATCGGCGCCAGCACCTGGAAGCGGGCACCCTCCTCGAGCTCGAGCACGCGGTCGACGATCTGCTGAGGCGTCTGCCGGGCGATCGGGCGACCACAGACCGGGCAGTGCGGCCGGCCGGCACGGGCGAAGAGCAGCCGCAG
>JANLYC010000315.1:0-5653 GCA_031365435.1 Nocardioidaceae bacterium | reverse complement strand
GGCGCGCGCATCCCACGCTTCCCGGGGGGGAGGGTGCGGTTCGGCACGCCGTTGACCTTTGCACCCCCGAGCACCGGTACGCCGGCCGCGCTGGCGCGCCGCGCGGCGACTGACGAGGTGATGGCGTGCATCGCTGCGATGTCGCCGCAGGAGCTCGCCGGCGTCTACAACGAGTCACCGTCCTCCGTGTGACCGCAACCCTGATGTGAAAACCCAGGTCAGGCGCGGCAAACTTGAGGTACGTGACCGCCGGACCTCCCCGGACACGAACTCGCACCCTAGGAGCTGTTCATGGAACTCATCGGTCTTCTCATCGGAGGCGTCATCATTGGCCTCCTCGGCAAGTTCGTCGCCCCGGGCGACAAGGACAAGATCCCGTTGTGGGCCACCGTGCTCTGCGGCATCGGCGGCATCCTCATCGGCGACGTCATCTACCGCGCTTTCGGCGGGAACGGCAGTCCCGGCATCGACTGGACACGCTGGATCGTCGCCATCCTGGTCTCGGCCGGTCTCGTCATCGTGGCGTCCGGACTGCTCGGCCGTCGGAGCACCCACGTCTGACGCAGGGTGGGGACTTCAGGCCCGCAGGCCGAGCGCCGCCATCCGCTGCGTGTGGGTCTCGGCGAGCCGGGCGAACATCCGTCCGACGGCCGCTAGGTCCATGCCCGGCCGGTCCACGCCGCCGACCAGCAAGGCGGTCAGCGCATCGCGCTCGCCTGCGACCCGCTGAGCCTGGCTGAGCGCCTCCCCCATCAGGCGGCGGGCCCACAGCGCGAGCCGCCCGGCGATCTTCGGGTTGGCGGCGATCGCCTCGCGCACGTGCTCGACGGCGAAGTCCGCCTGACCGGTGTCATCAAGCGTGGTGAGGATCAGGTCGCGGGTGGACTCGTCGACGTATGCCGCGATCTCGCGATAGAAGTCCGCAGCCAGTCCGTCGCCGACATACGCCTTGATCAGGCTCTCCAGCCAGTCGGACGGTGCCGTGTGCGCATGGAAGGCGTCGACGGGCGCGTGGAACGGCTCCATCGCCTCGAACGGGTCCGCCTCCAGCTCGACGAGCCGATCGCGAAGTCGTCCGAAATGCCCGAACTCTGCCGTGGCCATCGCGGCCAGCGCCACCTTGTCCTGCAGGGTCGGCGCCTTCGTCGCGTCCTCGGTCAGCCGCTCGAAGGCGCTCAGCTCGGAGTACGCGAGACCCCCGAGCAGGTCCACGATGGCGACCCGGTAGGCGGGGTCGGAGAACGGCGACGCGGTCATGGCAGAGAGCGTAGCGACCGCCCGAACGCGTGAAACGATAGAGTTGTCCCCACGACGCCTCTTCTGCGACTTCCGCGGTGGCGCACAGAGACTTAAGAATCGAGTTCCGTCCTGTCTACGTTCCACGAACTCGGGGTGCTCCCCGAGATTGCCGACGCACTCACCGATGTCGGCATCACTGATGCTTTTCCCATCCAGGAGATGACGCTTCCGATCGCGCTCGTAGGCACCGACCTCATCGGTCAGGCCCGCACCGGCACCGGCAAGACGCTGGCTTTCACGATCCCGATCCTGCAGCGCATCGTCTCTCCGCACGACCCCGAGTACACCGAGCTGGCCGCCCCCGGCAAGCCGCAGGCCCTGGTCGTCGCACCGACGCGTGAGCTGGCTCTGCAGGTGTCCAACGACCTGACGCTGGCCGGGAAGTACCGCGGGACCCGCACCCTCACGGTGTATGGCGGGGTCCCCTACGAGCCCCAGCTCGATGCCCTGACGACCGGCGTCGACGTCGTGGTCGGCACGCCCGGCCGGCTGCTCGACCTGGCTGCTCGCAAGGCGTTGGACCTCTCGCACGTCAAGGTGCTCGTCCTCGACGAGGCCGACGAGATGCTCGACCTCGGGTTCCTGCCCGACGTCGAGCGGCTCATCGCCAAGACCCCCGAGCTGCGCCAGACCATGCTCTTCTCGGCGACGATGCGCGGTGAGGTCGTGACGCTCGCCCGCACGCACATGCGGCACCCGGTCAACATCCGGGCGGAGTCCAGCTACGAGAACGCCACCGTGCCGGCCACAGCGCAGTTCGTCTACGTGGCGCACGACCTCGACAAGATCGAGATCATCGCCCGCATCCTGCAGGCCGAGAACCGCGGCCTCTCGCTGATCTTCACGCGCACCAAACGCCAGGCCCAACGGATCGCGGAGGAGCTCATCGAGCGCGGCTTCCCGGCGGCACCGCTGCACGGCGACATGGCTCAGGTGGCACGTGAACGAGCTCTCAAGCGCTTCCGCGACGGCTCCGTCGAGATCTTGGTGGCCACCGACGTGGCCGCCCGCGGCATCGACGTCGTCGGTATCACGCACGTCATCAACTTCACCTGCCCCGAGGACGACAACACCTACGTGCACCGCATCGGGCGCACCGGACGGGCAGGCGCCACGGGCGTGGCCATCACCTTCGTCGACTGGGCGGACGTGACCCGCTGGAAGGTCATCAACAAGACCCTCGACCTGCCGTTCGAAGAGCCGCAGGAGACCTACTCCACGAGTGAGCACCTCTACCACGACCAGGGCATTCCGACCGACGCCAAGGGCCGGGTCGGCGCACCGAAGGAGAAGCCGTCCGCCGACGACCTGCTCGAGCCACGAGGCGGCTCAGGTGGCCGCGACGGGCGTGGCGGTCGGGGCACCGCGGGTCGGGGTACCGGCGGCCGTGACCGGGGCTCATCGTCATCGTCGGGCGAGGGTGGACGGACCGCGAGCGGCAAGTCGTCGCGCTCGCGCAACCGCCGCCGGACGAGAAGCGGCGAAACCGTCGGCAGCGGCACGGCCGACACCGACACGGCCGACAGCGCCACCACGTCGACGGCGTCCAAGGGGACTGCGTCCACGGGGGAAGGTGGCCGCCCGCGTCGCAACCGGTCCCGCAGCCGAAGCCGTTCGGGACAGTCAGCCACGCCTGCCGCGGAGTAACCGCGGCGTACGCTGTCGGCGTGACCGCCCCCGGGGATTGGGAGAACTCAGGCGGTCACGATCACGGGAGTGTCGACCTTAGCGAACACCCACAAAGTCGTGGGGTCGCTGATCCACTGGCGGATGCAGCCCGACGACATCGGCGTACCCAGGTCGGACCTGGACTCGACGAGCGATCCGTCGGATCGCGCCGGCACGTCGTGGAACCCGATCGGGGCATGCCGACCGGCGGCGAAGCGCACCATGTAGTTCATCGTCGACTTGTGGTTGTACGCCACCGCGTGCCGCGACATCGATGTGACCTGGTAGCTGCCCGGCTCGAGCAGCGAGGCATCCTTGCCACCTGACACGAGGTAGGTGCGCCTGACCTTGTCGGACGCGCCCACCAGCCAGACCCGCTGCGCACTGATGTCGTAGACGACGCGCTTCCCTGAACCGCTGCCCTCCGGCACCGCGGTCGCACCGGCAGGGGCGCTGGACGATCCCTTGGTCGATCCGGAGGGAGGTGAGTCGTCGATCGTGAGCCAGCCGTCACCGCGCGTCGCGCCGGAGGGCGCCCGAGGGGCGTTCGTCGTCGTCGGTGGATGCGCTGACGTGTCGGTCGACGTGCGGGCAGCGCGATCGGGTGTCGGTGTCTGGCCGAAGGCACCGGGACCGACCCCGACGACGCCCGCCAGGGTCAACCCGGTGACCGCGATGGCACCACCGAGAGCCGTCAACCGACCCGGCGACGTACCACCGCGATGCGGGCGAGGGTCACGAGACACGTGCGCCAGTTTAGGCGCCGGCGACCAGATTCTCGGCCAACGTCCGATATGCCTGCGCGCCGCGAGTCGGCCTGGCGGTCCGCAGGATCGACCGGCCGGCAGCGGGCGCCTCGGCGAACCGGATCGACCGTGGGATGGGTGGCTCGATGACATCGATGTCGTAGGTCGCGGAGATCGTCTCGAGCACGGCCCGCGAGTGCTTGGGCCGGGAGTCGAACAGCGTCGGTAACACACCCATCACGGCGAGCCGCTTGTTGGTGTAGCGGCGTACGTCGTGCACGGTGTCGAGAAGCTGACCGACGCCGCGGTGCGACAACGTCTCGCACTGCAGCGGGATCGGCACCGAGTCCGCGGCCGACAATGCGGCGACCGTCAGCACGCCGAGCGACGGCGGGCAGTCCAGCAGCACCCAGTCGTACTGACCCTCGACGTCCTCCAGGGCCGCGCGGAGCGCGTGCTCGCGACCTGGCCTGGTCAGCAACGCAGCCTCGGCGCCGGCCAGCTCGATCGTTGCCGGCAGCAGGTCGGGGCCGTCCTCGGTCGTCAGGATCACGTCCGCGATCTCGGCCTGACGGAGCAAGACCTGATGGACCGACGTCTCGAGCTCCTCCGGGTCGATGCCCAGGGAGAAGGTGAGACAGGACTGCGGGTCGAGATCGACCAGCAGGACCCGCTTGCCCAGGTCGACCAGCGCTGTGCCGACCGAGGCCACGGTCGTGGTCTTGGCGACCCCACCCTTCTGGTTGGCGATCGCGAGGGTGGTGGTCATCAGCGGCCATTGTGCCACCCGGCACCACAGTGGTCGGACGGCGTCATGACCGGCGCGGCCCCCGTGGCATGCTGGCGCCGTGCCCCGCGCCCTCATCACCGGACCGACGACCGGCATCGGCCATGCCTTCGCGCAGGCGCTGGCCACCGAAGGTCATGACCTCGTGCTGGTGTCCCGCGACAAGGGCCGCCTCGAACAGCTGGCGGCTGACCTGTCGGCGCGTCATGGAGTCGCCTGCGAGGTGCTGCCCACCGATCTGGCCGATCCTGAGCAGACGCGGACACTGGAGACGTGGCTGGCCGACCACCGAATCGACGTACTCGTCAACAACGCCGGGTTCGGCAAGAAGCTGCCCTTCGAGGCGAACGACATCGAGGACGAGCAGGCCAGCCTCGACGTGATGGTGCGGGCGGTGCTTCGCCTCACCCATGCCGCGCTGGGACCCATGCTGGCGCGCGGACACGGCGACATCATCAACGTGTCGAGCGTCGCGGGATTCGTCCCGCGCGGCAGCTACGGGGCGCACAAGGCCTGGGTGATCAGCTTCAGCCGGTGGGCCCATCTGCGCTACCGGTCCCACGGAGTCCGGGTGCTCGCCCTGTGTCCCGGCTTCGTCCGCACCGAGTTCCATGAACGGATGGGGATCGACCTCTCGCGCATACCGGCCCTCTTGTGGTTGCAGCCGGACGAGGTCGCCGCGGACGCGCTCCGGGATCTGCGCGCCGGCAAGGCGGTCTCGGTGCCCAGCAAACGGTGGAAGGTCATCGTCGCTGCGTCGAGGCTGGCTCCGGCCGGCGTGGTCGAACGGGTCGCCCGGTGGCGCCGATGAGTCGCCCCCGCGCGCTCGACCTTCACCGGTCGGTACGTCGCTCGGACCTCGAGACCGACCGCGGTACGTTCGCCACCTGGGTGTGCCAGCCGCACGACACCTCACTTCCGCACGGCAACGCGCTGCTCGTTCCGGGGTTCACCGGGTCGAAGGAGGACTTCGCGCCGCTCCTCCCGTTGCTGGCCGCGGCCGGGTGGGGAGTGGCGACCTACGACCAACGCGGCCAGTTCGAGACGGCAGGCGGGCCCGACGACGACTACACGCTGGAAGCCTTCGCTGCGGACGCCGTGACGGTGTCCAGGGAGCTGTTCGGAACCGCCGAGAGTGTCCACCTCGTCGGAC
>JANLYC010000311.1:0-3444 GCA_031365435.1 Nocardioidaceae bacterium | reverse complement strand
CCACGGGGTCCCTGCGAACGCTCGGGTCAGCAGTCCGGTCGGCGGGGGCACTTGGCCCTCCGGCGGCGTGTGGCAGGCTCGCTGGTCGCACGCCCCACCGGAGGTAACATGATAATACCCACTCAGAGCGCATTCATGCCTGCTCGCGGGCACATAGCAGGATGAACCCTGGTCGGCTCCGAAGGGCCGCCACCGGGCGGTGACAGCCCCTCGACGCCTCGGTTGTCAGAAGGCGGAGACGCCGTTCGGCGTACCCAGGCCGGTCGGTCCGTCCCAGCCCGCCCGCGCGTTGCACCACTGGGTCGTGGGGCAGGTGCCGTTGCTTCCGGACGTGACGTCGAACAACGCCGTCGGGTGCGAGTACGGGATGGCGTTCGCGGATCCGCTGGTGTTGCCCGACAACGCGTACACCGCCGCGATGATGGGTGCGGACTCGCTCGTGCCACCGACCTGCGCCCAGGTCGACGACCTGCTGTTCGTCGGCCAGTAGACGGCGAGACCGCCCTGGCTCGGGTCGGCTGCAGCAGAGACGTCCGCCATCGCGCGCTTGGCGCAGCCGGTGCCGTAGGTGGCGGCCGCGGCCAGCGCCGTGTTGTACGTCGAGCAGCCGGATCCCGCGCCGCTCCACACGGTCTCGCTCCAACCACGTGTGTTCGAGGCAGCGACCAGCGAGGTGCCGCCCACAGCGGTGACGTAGCTCGACGAGGCCGGATAGCTGCCGCCCTGGTACCCGTTGTCGCCGGTCGAGGCGGTCACCGCGATGCCGGGATGGTTGTAGTAGCTCCCGTAGGTCGTGTCTGCGGCATCGCTGCCGCCGTAGCTGTTGGAGATCGCGACGACACCAGCCTGCTTGGATGCCGTGACGACCGCCGTACCGAGGTTGGCGAAGCTCGGAGTCTTCGCCTGGACCACCAGGATCTTGCAGTCAGGGCAGGCCGCAGAGACGGCGTCCACGTCCAGCGCCTGCTCACCCGCCCAGCCACTGTCGAACCGGGGCAGGGAGGTACCGCCGTTCTGGTCGACGATCTTGAGGCAGCCGTTGGCCTTGGTGCAGGCCGGGAGCCCGAAGTAGGAGCGGTAGGTGGCCAGGTCGTTCTCGAGGCTGGGGTAGCCGTAGGCGTCCACGATCGCCACGGTCCGGCACCCGACGACGTCCCGGTGAGTTTGTAGGCGTTCTTCAGCTGGGCGGGGGTGAGTGCACCCGCCGGCGGGGTCGTGGATTGCGGGACCGCGCCCTTGCCGTTGACGATGACCTTGGACAGGCAAGCCGCCATGGGTGACTTGGCGACCGGCGCAGCGCAGACGCGAGCGGCGTGACGGCCGGTCGCAGCCGGGGCTGCGCTGGCGTCGGGAAGGGTGACGGCAAGCCCGGTGACAGCGAGGGTTCCCGCGGCCAGGCTCGACACGAGCGTGCGTGTGTTCACAGTGTTGCTCCTTGGAGTGGGGCCGGTGCGAGCCGGGATGGTGCGAGCCCGGCATGACGGACGTATGGGACTCTTGTGTACCCAGGGCCGCGGCGTCTAGTCCCCCAGCCTGAGAAACCACGAAAACGTCAACGGCCGCCGTCCGCTCCATCGGTGGGCGCACGGGGCGGGCCGGCCGGGGGGAGGGACCAGTCGAGCGCATCGGCGCCCTGCTCGGCGAGCGCAGCGTTCGCGCGGCTGAACGGGCGCGATCCGAAGAACCCACGCGCGGCCGACAGCGGCGACGGGTGCGGGCTGGCGATGATGGGTATGCCGCCCAGCGCCGGGCGCAACGACTGCGCGTCCCGGCCCCACAGGATCGCAACCAGTGGACCGCCACGGGCCACCAGGGCACCGATCGCGCGGTCGGTGACGTCCTCCCAGCCGCGGCCCCGGTGTGAGCCCGGCGCCCCGACCCCCACCGTCAGGACGCGGTTGAGCAGCAGTACTCCGCGGTCCGCCCACGCCGAGAGGTCGCCGTGCTCCGGCGGACGGACGCCGAGGTCGTCGTGGAGCTCGCGGTAGATGTTGGCCAGGCTGCGTGGCAACGGTCTGACCCGGCTGTCCACCGAGAAGGAGAGCCCGACGGCGTGGCCCGGCGTCGGATACGGATCCTGCCCGACGATGAGCACGCGGACCTCCCCGAGGGGCCGCGCGAACGCCCGCAGGATGTTCGGCCCGGCGGGCAGGAAGGGCCGGCCGGCGGCGGACTCGGTGCGGAGGAAGCTGCCCAGCCTCGCCACGAGTGGCTCGACCGGAGCGAGTGCGGTCGCCCAGTCGGGGGCCACCAGGTCGCTCAGCGGAGCCGGGTTCATTCCACAGACTCTGCCGTACGTGTGGATAAAGCTGGGGGCAACTCTGGGCACCCGCGGCGTGTTGATCCGAACACGCCGACCGTCGAAAACTGCTCCAATTTTGTTGCTCCAATCCATTGCGCGCCGACTTGACCAGAGGATAGAAATCTCCTACGAGCTTCGGTAACGGAGTTCGGGACAAGCCGAAAGGCCGGTCAGGTGGGTGGACTTCGGTTCACCGGCACCAGGCGGGGCAACTCGCTCGGGCTTCGCGATGACGTGCGAGGTGGGCCGGAGGGAAGGCGTGTCGTTCCGGATCGTCATGGCCGGGACAAAAGAAGGCTCCGCAAACTCATACTTTGCGGAGCCTTCGCCCTTGTTCGGGCCAGGGTGTCTGGCCAGACGGGGCGGCGAACCTGTGAGCAGATTAGCGAACGCCATGCGCTCCCGCTCGCAGCACACCCGTCGTGTCGGTGAATTTTGTCCGACGTGTACGAACGCCCCGACCTGATGCTCACGAGAGCAGCCGGCCGGGGCGTTCGCGGATGAACCGTCAGCGGGCCGTCAGCCGGTCGTGACCGAGGCCCCGTCGATGAAGAATCCGGTGGTCCGGGTCGCGTTCTCGCTGCCCACGAATCGCAACGTCACCCGCGTGCCCCGCCACTTCGACAGGTTCACCGTCAGGCGGTGGTAGCTGTCGTCCCAACGCCGGTTGTCGAGCGTCGACACGGTGGTGAACGCGCCTCGCTGGCCCCGCCTCACCTGCACCTTCAGGGTGTCCCTGGCAGCCTTGTCGGACTCCGCGCTGTCCACCAGCAAGTGGTAGACCAGCGTCACCTTCCTGGCCCGTGGCAACGTCAGGGTCTGGCTCAACGTGTCGACGCCCCTGCTCGTCGTGGGCCGCTTTCCCCCGCTCCAGTTGAGGATGGCCAACCGCTTGCCGGACCACGCAAGCGGAAACCCCGAGCCTTCACGGACGATGACGCCACGGCTTGCCGCCCAGTGCGTCTTGCCTGCCTCGAAGTCCCCGTTGCGAAGGGCGTTCCCCTTCGCCCTGGTCAAGGAGCCTTTGCAGGCCCAGACGCCGGGCTTGACGGCCAGACCGGTCCAGGTCTTGGCGACGGTCGCGCAGGCCGCGCTCTTAGCGCCGTACAGATCGCGCGCTGCTCGGATCGTCGCGTCCCGGG
>JANLYC010000166.1:0-4638 GCA_031365435.1 Nocardioidaceae bacterium | reverse complement strand
AGGTTGACCCGGTCGTAGTCGATGACCTTCACACCGGCGTCCGCCGCCAACTTCTCGACACCCGCGCCGGACGGCGCGTCGATGGAGTCGATGATCAAGACCTTGACGCCCTCGCCGATCATGCTCTGGGCGATCGAGGCGAACTTGCTCGTGCTGCCGCCGGCATTCTGGATGTCAGGCGTGATGCCTGCGTCGGAGAGTGCCTTCTGCAGCAACGGCTTGTCGTACAGGGTGTACCGCGTGGAGGACGTCGTGTCGGGGAGAATGACTCCGACCTTGCCCGAGGCAGTAGCTGACGAGCCGCCGGATGGGGGTGGCTGCGCACCACTGGTGGGCGGGTTGTCGAGGCTGCACGCCGCGGTGACCGTGGACGATCCTGAGCTGGTGTTGTTGGTGTTGTCGTTGGAGTTCGAACTGCTGCACGCGGCCAGCCCGCTCGCCCCGAGGGCGACAGCGGCGCCGGCGACGACGACTCGAGGGATGAAAGATGACACGAGTGCCTCCTGGAGGTGGGTCCTGCCCACAAGACTGATGAATGACCTGCTGAGCAGTGTGCTGCTTCGACCCGTAGTCGTCAAGACTTGAACGCTAAGTTGTCTAATTCGACATCAGCGGACTCCTTGTCTTCATTCCTTGACGAATAGCATGTTTGTGCCTCACAGTTCACCCATGTCTACCGACGAGCGTTCGGCCCGGGAAGGCCCGGGCTCCGCCACGACCCTGCGCATCGCGAACCGGCAGCTCGTCCTCGACCTCCTGCTCGCCCAGGGCAGCGAGCTGCTGAGCCAGGCCGACATCGGCCGCGAGACCGGCCTGGCCGCCGGCACCGTGTCCAACATCGTGCGCGAGCTCGCGGCGGCCGACCTCGTCACGACTGTCGCCGGTAGCGGGCGACGGGGCACGACGGTCAAGCTCGGGCGGGGTGCCGGTCTGGTCGTCGGAATCGATCTCGGACACAGTCACCTCGGAGTCGCCGTCGGGGACATGGCGTGCGGCATCCTGGCCGAGTCGCGCGAGCCCATCGACCCGGCGCACAAGTCAGCGGATGGGCTTGACCGCATGGCCGACATGCTCGAACAGCTGCTTGCGCAGGTCTCGGCCACCCGCAGCGAGATACGCACGGTGGGGCTGGGACTGCCGGCACCGATCGCCGACGGCCTCGTGATGTCCTCAGCGATCTTGCCCGGATGGGTGGGAGTACACGCCGAAGACGCGGTTGCGGACCGGCTCGGTCTCGACGTCCACATCGAGAACGACGCCAACCTCGGGGCGTTGGCCGAGCACCGCCATGGCGCGGGCCGTGGGCATGCCAACCTGGTCTACGTCAAGGTCTCCTCGGGAGTGGGCGCCGGTCTCATCGTGCACAACAAGCTGTTCCGCGGATCCTCCGGAACGGCGGGTGAGATCGGGCACTTGACGCTCGACGACCAGGGGCCGCTCTGCCGATGCGGCAGCCGAGGCTGTCTGGAGGCGTACGCCGCGAGCGGTACCGCGGTGTCGATGATGTCCGAACAGATGCCTGGCTCCACCATCGGCGACATCATCCAGGCCGCCCGTCGGGGCAACGTGGCCGCCGTTCGGGTGTTCGAAGACGCCGGGCTCCACCTGGGCTGGGGACTTGCCGCCGTGACCAACCTGGTCAACCCCGCCGTGATCATCGTCGGTGGCGACATGGCCCACGCTGACGGCCTGTTGCTGGAGCCGGCGCGACAGGGCCTTCGACGTCATGTCCTGTCGGGGGCCACCACAACGCCTGTGGTGCTCGGAACCCTGGGCGACCGCGCCTCGGTGCTCGGGGCGCTCGTGCTCGCGATCGAGTCGACCGACCTGCTCCCGGTGGCGTCCTAGGACCAGGGGCTGATCGCGTCCCTGCACCATCGAACTCAGCGAACGACGTCGTGCTGCATCGCCCACAGGCAGGCGGCAGCCCGGGACGACACCCCGATCTTGGTGTAGACGTGCTGGATGTGGTGGTCGGCCGTCTTCGCCGAGATCGTCAGGCGGGCCGCGATCTCACGCGTCGACAGACCCCGAGCGGCCAGTCGGAGCACCTCGGCCTCTCGGGTCGTGAGGCCCCCCGGGTGTCGCCGTCGACCTGGTTCGGCAGCTCTGGGCCCGGCGTGCCCCGCCGCCGCCAGCACGGCGCCGGTCGACACCTGGTCCAGCAGACCGTCGGCAGCGAGTCGTCGCAGCTCAGTCGCCGCCTGGTCTGCGGAGACGGCCGGCCGATCCGCACGATCGGCCGTCAGGGCGACATAGATGTCGGCCGCGGTGAGGACCGGGGCAGCCTGATGGACGGCCCCGGCTCGGAGCCGCTTGTGATACCCGGACCCGTCGGCCTTCTCGTGATGAGCTGCTGCGATCGGGCTCAGCATGGCCAGCGCCGGCGACCTGCGCAGCATCTGCTCGGTGAGCATCGGATGCAGTTCTACGCGGTCGAACTCCGCGCGTGTCAAAGGCCCAGGCTTGTCCCAGATCGAGTTCGGGACCGCGGTCGTGCCGAACTCGTGGACCAGCGCCGCCCTTCGCAGTGTCGCGATGTCCAGCTCGGTGAAGCCGATCGTGCGAGCAGCCGCCGCGCTGAGCTCTGCGCACCGACGGCTGTGTCCGGCCATGAACGGTGACTTGAGGTCGATGAAGTCCGCGACGACCAACAGGGCGCGATCGAGGCCAGCACCTTCGAGGACGCGATGGGGCGCGGGCTCGAGGTCGAGCACGGCATCCCAGGGGTCCAGCTTGTCGAGCCGCTCGAGCCAGTCGGCACCGTGCGTCGCGAAAAGGTCTGCGAGCTCCGGATCGTACGTCCGGCCGCGTCGCTCACGTGCGGCCTCGAGCGCCTGTGATGGTGAGAACGTGCGGCTGATGGCCTCCATGTCATGACTCAGGTGGACGACACGCATCGCCAGCGGGATCTCCTCCCCCGCCGCGCCGTGGGGGTATCCCTGGCCGTTCCAGCGCTCGAACGTGAACCGCAGCGCGCCCCTGACGCCGGTTGCCATGTCGAGACGTCCGGCCAGCATGTCTCCCACCTCACAGCCCGCCATGAAGTTCTGCACGGCCCAGTCGCGTGCGCTTTCGTCGATGGCGCGCAGGATCCGCTCCCGTTCCTCCGGGCCTCGGCCGGCGGTCGCGTAGGCGATCACGTCGCGCACGACCTCCGCCGGGTTCGCTGCATCCTGCACGAGAGTCTGGGCCCGGATGGCGATCTCGTCACCGAACAAGTTCGCCACCTCGTGAGCATGGCCCGTGCAGCCGACATACCGCAGCAGTGACACCCAGTACACGGTGTCCAGGACGTCACGGTCGAAGCCCGCCTGTTCGCACAGCGCAGTAGCGAGCAGACACGATCGCAGCTGCGACTCGAGGGGTTGACCGAACGCGTTGTCCTGCGCCAGCGAAAGGGTCGCGACGAGCTCACCGAGCCGCAGCGGTGGGTCAGGCAGGGGTGGATCAAAGATAGGGAAACCTCCCGATGTGGCGGTCCCTCGTTCTCGACCACCATCGACGTTACACACCCTGCAGGATCCCAGATCACGACCAAGGAGAACAGCATGAATCAGGCACAGGACAACGTCGAACGCGTACGACGCGGCTACGCCGCCTTCAACGCTGCCGACATGGCCACGCTCATGGAGCTCTTCGCCGAAGACGCCTCGTGGCACACCCCTGGACGGGGCATTCTCGCCGGCGACCACAAGGGCCGCGATGCCGTCTTCGCCCAGTTCGGCCGGTACGCCGCCGAGACGGCCGGCACGTTCAGGGCCGTCCTCCAGACCGTGCTCAGCGACGAGGCCGACACCGCCGTCGGCATCCACCACAACACGGCAGAGCGCAACGGCAAACAGCTCGACGTCGACTGCTGCATCGTCTTCGAGCTCAAGGACGGCAAGGTCGTCCGAGGCAGCGAATACTTCTACAACCTGCACGCGTGGGACGAGTTCTGGTCCTGAACGGCGCAGACCTCGATCGCCTGGTCCCGGGTCCGAACGACCTGGGACCAGGGCGTACGACCTCAGGTGATCGTGATGAAGTCGATCAGTCCCTTGGTGAAGTCGTCTCCTGGCTTGGCGGCCAAGATGACGGGCTGACTGTTGGAGATCGGCCCGATCTGGATCGACTTGCTGACCTTGAGCGAGCCGTCCACGGACAACGTGACCTTGCTCGCCGTCTTGGCACAGGCGATGGTGTGGGTGCCCGTTCCCAGCTGGCTGCCACCCGAGACAGTGATGACCTTCGAACCACGGAACCGGCAGAACGCCTTTCCGTCGGACAGTATCTCGACCTTGAAGTCGCCGCCCTTGGTCCCGGCAAGACCCTTGCGGACGAGGTCGTAGTCGTTGCCGGCACCCGGATTGCCATCGAGGGTGAAGCCCACCGTGATCGTGATGTCCGCGGCGCCGGGGTTGAGCGTGGCAGCGTTCGGGACGCTCACGTAGCCGCTGTGACCGTCGAACGTGTAACCGGATCCGGTGCGGGTGACACCGCCGTGGAGGGTTCCGTCGTTGTGGTTCCCGGAGGAGTCGAGGGCCTTGCCTGTCGTCTCGTTGAACTGCCAGCTCGCCCCGAAGGTGGCCACGGCAGCATCAGCATGGCCGACACCGACCAGCCCCGCCGTACACGCCATGGCGACGACGCCGA
>JANLYC010000278.1:0-7237 GCA_031365435.1 Nocardioidaceae bacterium | reverse complement strand
GAAGAAGCCGAGGGTGTTGTAGCCCCAGTAGTTGCGCAGTCCCTTGTCGACGAGGGTCGCGTCGTGCACGAACTGGTGCACGGGCATCAGCTCGATCGCCGTCACGCCCAGCTTGGTGAGGTGGCCGGTGATCGCCGGGTGTGCGAGCCCGGCGTAGGTCCCGCGCAGCTCCTCCGGCACGTCGTCGAGCTGCCGGGTCAGACCCTTGACGTGGGCCTCGTAGATGACGGTCTCGTGGTACGGGTGTCGTGGTGCCCGATCCTCCTGCCAGTCGAAGAACGGGTTGATCACGACCGACTTCATCGTGTGGGCCGCCGAGTCGTCGGTGTTGCGCTTCTTCGGGTCGTCGAACGTGTAGGAGAAGCAGGCGGGTGCCCAGTCGATCGCACCTTCGAGCGCCTTGGCGTAGGGGTCGATGAGCAGCTTGCTGGGGTCGCAGCGGTGCCCGTTCTGAGGCTCGTACGGGCCGTGGACGCGGTAGCCGTAGAGCTGACCCGGGGTGACCCGTGGCAGGTAGATGTGCCACACGAGGGCATCCCGCTCGGTCATCGGGACGCGGGTCTCGGTGCCGTCCGCCTCGAACAGGCCGAGCTCGACGGACTCGGCCACCTCCGAGAAGAGGGCGAAGTTCGTGCCGGCGCCGTCGTAGGTGGCGCCGAGCGGGTAGGGGCCGCCTGGCCAGACTTCCATCGGTCTCCTCAAGGATCGGGCCCGGCTCGCAGCTCGAGGGCTACGGTCGCGAGGTCCGGCGGGTGATCAGGTGCGCCAACCAGGATGCTGCGCGGTCCTGCATCCATCCTGGCGTCACCTATTGTCGCGTGCATCCGATCGGGTCTGCGTGGAGGGGTCGGCTGGGCGGACGACGCCTCGCGACGGCGTCGGCACGTTTGGCAAGATCGGTCACAATTCGGGCGACTAAACGGCTGCCGGCGGGGAACACGGAGTGCAGGGGTGGTCGAACGCCGCGGACGCCGACACCCCAGGCCCTGGCGTCGAAGACAACTGCGCCAGGGCCGCGTCCTGCCTGCGTCTGGACGGCATGACGGGACATGGTCACTTCGAGTCATCTTTGCCCGTAGAGCCTGTGTAGCTGCTCGCGGTACGGCACGGTGGACCTTGCAGGCACTGGGGGCGCTGGTTCAGCGCCACCTCGTGCGTTGGGGGAACCGCCGACGCCGAGTCAGAGAGCAAGGTCCATGGACGAGTACGACGTCAGTTTGCATGACGGGCAGCAGCTTGAGGAGATCGACCTCCTGGCGGAGTTGATGTTGCTCGCTTCGGCGGCGCGCACCGTCACACAGGCTCAGATCGACGCAGTGCTCGGGGTCCAGGGGTCACCCGTGGAGCTCTCTGCCTGAGCACCATCAGCGAGGGCCGATGTCGGCGGCTGTACCTGGCGGCCGCGAACGAGCCGGTGCCGGCTCCTTGAGCTCGACGAAAATCGTGTGCGTCTCGGTGTCACCGATGTTCTCGCCAGCATGCTGCTGCGCCTCGAGCCAGAACACCTCACCGGCCGGCAGCTCGACCTCGCGCTCCTGTCCGTCGGCGTACAGACGTCTCCGGAAGGCGCTCAGCGTGTACATGACACTGTCCGGATGGCCGTGGGGCGTGGTTCGGTCACCCGGCTTGTCGATGTACTCGAGCACGCGGACACGATCGTTGTCCAAGATCACCCGGTACAGGCTCGGGTTGGTGAGGGTCGGGTCGAGGTCTGCTGTCATGAGAGGAACTTAGGGGAAGGAGCGGACTCCGCGCGCTGAGACCGGCCGACCGGCCGTCGCGTCGGGAGGACGGCTCCGCCGGCCGCGCTCACCGCGGCGTGGCCGGACGGAGCCCCGTGCTCACGCGGCCCAGGAGGGGCGGGTGTCAGACGTGAGCTCTTGGGTCGAAGTGTGACGACCTGGTGGGACATGTCGCCAGAGCGATCTCGTGATCGAACGGGCACGCTGGGTAGACAGCACAGCCGAGATGGCTCGTTCGGGCCAGTGACGCCGCGATCACATACCTCCTAGGTTTGGCGCAGGGCGTCGCCCGCCGCGAGGGGAAGGCGGCGG
The DNA here is from genome assembly GCA_031365435.1 of Nocardioidaceae bacterium. GTDB lineage: Bacteria > Actinomycetota > Actinomycetes > Propionibacteriales > Nocardioidaceae > JANLYC01. The sequence goes on along the minus strand of JANLYC010000278.1, from coordinate 5,183 downwards.
CGCCCCCTTATTTCGTTTGTCTGCCACCCGTCCCCGCGGCGGCTCGCTCCACCCGGTTGTTGTGGTCAGTGACCACTTCCGCGCAGACGTCCCGCAGTTTCACGTTGCGGTTCTGGGACTGCCGGACGAGGTACTGGAAAGCCCGGTCCTCGTCGAGCCAGTAACGTGCCATCACGATTCCGAGGGCTTGGCCGATGGCCTTGCGTGAGCGCAGGGCCTCACTCATCTGCGACGCCGCAAGCGTTGCGCCGGTGGCGTAGGCGGCGTGCGCGATGAAGAGGTCGAGCTGTTCGTCATGCCCCAGCAGCCGACCGGAGCGTCCGCCGTACAGGTTGAACGCCGTACGACGCTCGGACGTGGCGCCGAGGAAGAACGACAACTGCGAGCGGATGCCGAGGGCCGCCGCCTGTGGTCCGTACCGCGGCCATCTCGGATCGGCGCCGACGTCGCAGGACACCAGGACCTGCTGACCACGGGCTGCTTCGAAGCACGGCCCCTCGCCGAGCTCGTACTGCAAGTGGTCGGCGTCGAGGGCGACTGGGTGGGTGTCGGCGACGGTCTCGGGATGATTCTGCCTGTCGAGCACGGTGATGCTTGCGTACTGGACTCCGTCGAGGTGGTCAACGGCACCATGGGTGAGAACCTCGAGGACTTTCTCGAGGTCGCTGACGTCGTGGAGCGAGGCAGCCATGCGGGACATCGCCTCGTGATTGTTGGCCCGGACAAACACATCCATGAGACACCTCCCAGGGTTCGGCACGGTTCCTGTGAGCAGCCTGACGGAGACAGTGTCGGGTTACCCAAAGACCCAGGTCAAGAGGCGTTGTTGTGCAATATTCGGCGAGCAGCAATGGCCCGGTGAGCGTTCTCGGACGCCTCGAGGATCCCCCATACGGCTCCTCGGCAGTCACTCGAAAGGGTCATGCCGATGGCGGGCGCCAAGCCGTACTCTGGAGGGAGAGCTTCTAGACGCTGCAAGCGTTTGAGGTCATGGGGGAGAGGGGCCGTCACTTGATGGACGACGAGCGCGATGTCTTCGCTCACGATCAGGGCCAACTTGCCGAGATTCACCTGCTCACCGAGCTCGTGATCGCCGCGACCAACAGCCCTGGGCGTCTGGCGCAGGACCGGATCGACTCGATTCTCGGCGTCGTACGTCTTCCCACGGTGGATGGCTCCAACGAGCTCGACGATCCGCCGGGCCTGCCCCGTCAGCGTGACGCCCAGGATCCGGCCTCCGCTGCCGTGACAGCCACTTCCCACCAGGCACACGCCCAGTCCTGAGCCGTGCCACCGCTTCGGAACCTGGTTGCGGTCACGAGCCGGGAAGATTCGCAATCACGTTCCGAACCGCGAGTCCGACCTGGGCTCGCACGGCGACGACAGCCGGGACAGATCAAGCGGGCCTGGCGTAAGCCGCGACTCCGGTGTCCAGGATCACGCAGGGCTCGTCACCCAACGTCCAGGCGTCATGCCCGGGGTCGAGGTCGACGACATCGCCGGCACCGATGGTCATCTCGGTTCCGTCGTCGAAGCGGATCGTCATCTGACCGGACACGCAGAAGCCGGTGTGGTGGACCTGGCACGAGTCCGTTCCGGCGATCGGCCGGACGTCGTCGGACCAACGCCAGCCGGGCTCGAAGACGCCGCGTCCAAGTGTGAAATCGCCCAGCGTCACCACGTCCATGTGTCCATGGTCCTTGAAGGGTCGCCGCTCATGCGGAGTGTCGATGTTCTGCGTGTGGGACATGCCGCTCCTCCGGTGGGTCTAGGAATGACAGGGGACCACCCGATCGACCAGGCGGTCTCTGATCAGCCTGCTCCCGTTTTCGTGCCCCGCCATGACACGTTCGGGCTATGCCTGCACGACGGGAGGTCGCCCGGCGCAGCCGAACCGAGCTCGCGACCGCACGGCCGCCCGGGTGATCGGCGCGCTGATCGCCGCTACTTCGGGACCGTGTAGCGCACGTGGGTGGCGTACGGCGAGCTGTAGACCTTGGCCACCTCGAGATCCAGATCCTGGTCGAACCCGTCGAACAGCCGCTTGCCCGCGCCCAAGATCACCGGAGCTGTCGAGATGACCAGCTCGTCAACCTTGCCCATCGCCAGCGCCTGCCGGATGACATCTGCGCCGCCGCCTATGGCGACGTCTCCCTCCCCGGCCGCTGCGGAAGCCCGGGAGAGCGCCGAGTCGAGGTCGCCGACGAAGCGGAAGCCACTGTCCGCTGCCGGCTGGTCCCCGATGCTGTGGGTCAGCACGAACCGGGTCCCCGGGAACGGGTTGGTCCCGCCCCATCCGCCGGCCGCGTCGTACATGCCGCGGCCGACGACGCCGGAGGCCAACGTCGAGACGAGCTCGTCGTAGAACTCCTTGTCCGGGCCATGCATGGCGAAGTCGTGATCGCCTTCGTAGGTCCACGGACCGCCCATCACCCAGTTGTGCAAGCGCTCACCACCCCGGCCGAGGCCGTGCTCCGGCCCGTCGTCGGGACCGGTGACATAGCCGTCCACCGACGTGGTGATGGACGCGATGATCCTGCTCATGGTTCCTCCTTCGGCGAGTGTCAGGAGGACAGACCAGCCCGGTCCCGTGGACTCATCGCGTCGGCCCGTGAACGCGGACTGTCGAGGGCGTCAGGGCTGATGCCGGCGGGCGAGTACGGACTGAGACCGTCGGTCGGACCGGCCTCTGACCTGTGGTGTTGCTGGTGGGCGATACTGGGTTTGAACCAGTGACGCCGCTCCTTGGATCGTTGACGGTGATACTGAGCTTGACCAGTAGAAACGGTGCTGGGCATGGAAGGCTCATCGGATCCCGGCCAGACTGCACGGCGGACACAGCTTGCCAGACGTCGAAACCGAATGCGACCTGATCGAACGGTTTCAGTCGCACGACCTGATCCGTACTTGCTCCTGGCGCAACCATCGCCTGAGGGGCCACTGTGTGTCGGCCCAGCGACGCCCGTTGTGTCCGCCCGAAGTCCAGTGAGACCTCTGAGACAGTGACGGCCGATCGACTTACATTCTCGATCACGACTTCTGCGGCCTCGAGACACCACCCGCCGTCACGCCTTACCCGATCCTGGAGTCTCCCACCCTTTGTGGGAGCGACCGATGCCGTATTCATCCCTGAGGGCCGGGTTCATGCGCACGCGAACCCGGCCACCTTCGAGCAAGTATCGGACGATCTGCCAAGCGCCTACTGCCAGCGAAACCAACAAGGCGAGAAACGCGATCGTTGTGCTGTCCATGCCCGACAGCTTGCACGACACGTTTCGAGTCGAGCGAAGGCGTCGGCGGTGAGACATCCCTCAAAACTGAGCGCAATCCCTGGATGCCGAGAGCAGCAAACTCTCCGCTCGTCAAAACGCAGAACTGCGTTCTTTCCTTGCCCGCCTTCTCGCAAGAACGCGGCCACGATGGCAGCCCGCTCCTACTCTTTCGCCGTGACAAGCAACGACCCCCGCTCAGGCTTGAGTGGGGGTCGCTGGTTAATGGGTCCGGAACGAAGGAGGCCGCAAGGACACGATTAGGGATCTTATGACTGCGGGCGCCGAATGAGTCTGCGCGTGAAGGATGTGCATAATTTCCACTTCGCGCCCCCATTGCCACAATGTCGACGCCTACGACTATGGCCCCCCGCTGGTGTCCGACCATATGACGTGGGAGGAGTTCAACGCCTGGCGCGACGGTCGAGGATGAATTCGGGTCACCGGACCCACCTCGCGCTAGGGGTATTGGTAGACCCCGGCGCCTGGACCGAGGTGCACCGGGGTCACACTCGGCGATTCACAGCAACCGCCGAATTGATCGTTAGGTTGACTGGGCACCCCCTCGGCCGCGGCGCGCCTAACGCTTAGCGGATTAACGACGACGGGCCATCTTCGTTACGGGTACAGACCTAAGCTCCTTCCAGCGCCGCGTTGCGCCTCCCTCCACAAGTGCGGTTGCAACCACGCGCATGCTCACGTGATCTGGTCGACGTAAGTCGCCTGCCCATGCATGCTTGGATTCATGCAGAGCGACCCGACACAGCAACCCTTGGTAGTGAGGGGTGGATCGACAGACGGCACTCCTCTCGGCAGTTCTGGCCGGGCGAGGCTGAAGATCCTGAACCAACCGGGTGACGAAGGCGGCTATGCCGTGGTCGAGGGGAGTCACCCGCTGGACGAACCTCGCATCCGCGACCACGTCCACCTGCGACATGAGGAGACCTTCCTGGTCTTGGAGGGGCAGTACGAGGTGCGGGTCGGCCAAGACATCGTGGTCGCGGCTGCCGGTGACTTGGTGTTCGTCCCGCGTGGCACTCCGCACACCTACCGCAATACAGGGCCCACGCCGGCAAGACTTCTCAACATCATCAGCCCCTCCGACGGGGTCGAGCTGCTCGCCGAACTTGGTGCCTACGCCGGAAGCGGCATCGACGAAGCGCGCCTGGCCGAAATCCACGCCCGTCACGCAGCACGCCTGGTGAGTCCGCTACCCGGTTGGTGACACGTTGCTTCAGGGGCACCGTTCGTGATGCGTGAGTGCGCGTTTCATCCGCACTGTGGTTGGGTATGGAGACCGCAACAGCACGCGCATGCGCAGCACCTGCAGGGCGTGCCGGGCCCCGGCGTTGACACCGAGACAGCGCCGGGGCTACCTGTGCGCCGCCTAGAATGCTCAGACCTTTCACCCCTTGGCCTCGAGTAATGCAACGACAGGCCCCCGCCCAAAGACTGTCGGGCGGGGGCGTTGTGTGAATCGAGAAGTGTTACTCCTGCGCGATCGCTTGAAGCTCGGCCACGACTCGCGCTAGGACCTCGAGGGCTATGCCTCGCTCGTCCCCCACGGTCACGTTGGTCGGCATTTCATCGACGCCGTCGTCCCGCGGTGAAGCTTGACAGCGCGAGGGTCGTCGTCGTGCACCCGTAGTCCGATGGGATGGTTCGCGGCTGGCTGCGGTGAGGATGCTCGCCGTGGGTGTCGGTGCTGTGGTCCCCGATGCACCAGCTCGGACAGGTCAAGGGAGTCAATGCGGTGATGGTCATGGTGTGCCTTTCGGTGTGCGCCCGTGGCCGTCTGCGGTTGTGTTTCCGCCACCGATTCAAGGGATCCGTTCTGCACGTATCCCGCTCGCATCAGGTCGCAAAGGTGAAAAGTGCCTCGGACCTGCGGTGATGCTGGTGGGCGATACTGGG
>JANLYC010000242.1:0-1862 GCA_031365435.1 Nocardioidaceae bacterium | reverse complement strand
TATCGGGGCTCCCCCCCCCCCCGCGTCGTGCGTTGTTCAAAACCCGGGGGGGGGGTGCCCCCCCCCCGGGGGGCCCCCCCCCCGACGTGATGCGCAGGCCTGCGGTCAGGCGACGCCGTCCTCCTCGGACTCGTTCACAGTGTCGCTGCCGTCCTGGTCGGTGGTCGTGTCGTCGGCGCCCTGCTCGAAGGTGTCGGCACCGTCGCCACCGGTGTACTCGTCACTTCCCGCGCCACCGTCGAGAGAGTCGTCGCCGGTGTCACCGGACAGCGAGTCGTTGCCGTCGTCACCGCTGAGGCTGTCGTTGCCGGCGCCACCGTTCTCGGTGTCGTCGCCGGCACCACCGGAGAGGTGATCGTTTCCGGCGTCGCCGTTGACCGTGTCGTTGCCCGCGTCGCCGCTCTCGGTGTCGTCACCGGTGCCGCCGTTGAGGTGGTCGTTGCCGTCTCCACCGGACTCCGTGTCGTTGCCTGCTCCGCCGTTCTCGGTGTCGTCACCGGGACCGCCGGACAGGTGGTCGTTGCCGTCGCCACCGCTCTCGGTGTCGTTGCCTGCTCCGCCTGACTCAGTGTCGGCACCAGCGCCGCCGCTAAGGCTGTCGTTGCCGTCGCCACCGCTGAGGTTGTCGTTGCCGTCGCCCCCGGCTTCGACGTCAGCTCCGGGACCGCCGACCTCGCTGTCATTGCCAGCGCCGCCGCTGAGGTGATCGTTGCCAGCACCGCCCACGAGGTGGTCGTCGCCAGCGCCCCCGAGGAGGTTGTCGTTGCCATCCCCACCGGAGATCCCATCGGCACCAGCAGCGCCGTTCACGACGTCGGCTCCCGCGCCGGCCGCGACTCGGTCGTTGCCACCGCCAGCGTTGATCCAGTCGTTGCCGCTCGAACCGCAGATGATGTCCGCGCCGTCCCCGGCGTAGACCACGTGTCCAGCGGCTCGGATCACGATGACGTCGGCGTGCGAGGTCCCGTGGACGATGTGCGGGCTGTGGCTGGTCACGGTCATCGTGGCCCAGTGACCCATGCAGGTAGCGCGCGTCGATGCGAGGGCGCTCAGCGGGTGCCCGGCGAAAGCGAGCAGCGGGGTGGCCACGGCGAGTGCCAGGATCCGGCGAGTGGTTGGTGCGGACATCGGTGGTCCTTTCGGGGACGAGCGAGACCTGCTGGGTGGTCCGAGCGGAGGGGCTTCGACCGGGCGGCCGGGGCCTGCGAGCGCGCTGTGCCCTCACTGCATCGGCCCTGCGCCAGCCGTGTTTCAGCCACGCACCTGAACACGTGGATGGGCTGACCGGGTTCGCGTGGATATGCCCGAAAATCTCACTCAGGTGGCCCGGTGCCTTTGCACCAGATGGCACCCGCCGGCTGGCTCAGTGGCGCGCGGCATAGCGACGCAGGGCCTCCGCGCGCTCGGCGCCGTGGTCCACCATCGGTGCCGGATAGCCGGCTGGCACGCCGCCGCGCAGCTTCCAGGGCTCGTGTACGGCGACGCCGCCGACGTTGCGAAGCTCCGGCACCCAGCGCCGCACGTACTCGCCCTCAGGGTCGAACTTCTTGCCCTGCACCACCGGGTTGAAGATGCGGAAGAACGGGGCCGCGTCAGTACCCGTGCCCGCGACCCACTGCCAGCCGTGCTGGTTGGACGCGAGGTCGGCGTCGACGAGGTGGCGCATGAAGTGGCGCGCACCGTGCATCCACTCGACGTGCAGGTCCTTGACGAGAAACGACGCGACGACCATCCGCACCCGGTTGTGCATCCACCCAGTGGCGAGCAGCTGGCGCATGCCGGCGTCGACGATCGGGAGTCCGGTCTGGCCGGTGCACCACGCCTCGAACTCGAGACCGGGTAAGTCGTACTCCATGGAGGCC
>JANLYC010000236.1:0-8733 GCA_031365435.1 Nocardioidaceae bacterium | reverse complement strand
ATCTCGCCCAGTCCACAACCGCCAACGAGGCCTCGGTCGCGTATCCCTGACGCCAGACCCGGCGTAGCAGCTCGAACGCCAGCCCCGGTTCGCCTTCCGCACCTCGTTCGCTGTCGACCAGCCCGCAGTACCCGATGACGTCACGCGCAGCCTTGCGCTCGACCGCAAGCAACCCGATCGACGATGGCTGGTTGGTGCGGATCGACTCCTCGAGCTCGGCGACCGTCGGGTGCCCATCCGCGTCGATGCGCCGGTGCGGCGGCACTCGTGGATCACGTTCGGCCCACAGCTCGCGCTGGACGACGGCGTCGGCTGCCCGCCACGGCCTGAGCAACAGCCGACCCGTCTCGAGGACAACCTCGCGGCCCGGAGTCGCTCCAGCTGTCATGACGGCAACCCTCTCACGGCCAACCCAGGGTCAGGCCGCGGTCCTGGTCGCGGTGGACGAGCGGAGACCTGCCCTATCCGGCCTTAGGTTGTCACCATGACCGATGTAACGCCGATTGCGCGTACCCGACCGATCCAGCGCGGTTCCGAGAGGGCGATGCTGGAGAGCATGCTCGACTTCTACCGTGCAACGGTGGTCAACAAGGTGGCCGGCATGACCGACACGGAGGCGTTCACGGCGGCCGTCTCGCCGTCCACGCTGACGCCGGCCACCGTGGTCAAGCACCTGACCGGAACGGAGCGGTTCTGGTTCAGCATCGACTTCGCGAACCTCGACGTGACCTGGCCGTGGACCGACGACGACCTGCACAGCAACTTCCGGATCGAGCCCGGCGACAGGCTCGCAACAATCGTGGCCGACTACCTCGAGGAGTGCGCGAGGTCCCGAAGGGCGGTCGCAGATGCACACCTCGACGATGATGCCCAGGGAGAGGGCATGGACTTCACTCTGCGCTACGCGATGATCCACATGATCCAGGAGACGGCGCGGCATTGCGGTCATCTCGACTTGTTGCGAGAGACGACGGACGGCGCCGTCGGAATGTAACGAGCCGCCGCCTCGACCAGTCGGCCTCTTCAACGCGAGACTCAGACGTGCTGACATAGCCGATGAGCGTGCGATGCACATAGATTCCTGTCCTGCGCCTGTCGAATGGGGCCGTCGCCGTTCGTGGTGCAGTAGAGGGTGGACGACGGGCCCCCCTCAAGGAGGGAGTAGACGTGACCGAGTTCCTCATCGCCTTCAACGACGAGTGGGTGCCCGACTACGCCGAAGAGCAGATGGCCGAGAGGCTTACGGCTGTCAAGACGTTGCGGTCACAGATGAAGGATGCGGGAGTCCTTATCTTCACCGGTGGCCTGGACGACTCCCCTGCGTTCAGCGTCGACGCGTCGAGTGGCACGCCGATGTTCACCGATGGTCCGTTCGTCGAGACCAAGGAGCACCTCGGCGGTTTCGCCGTCATCGATGTCGCCGACGAGGAGGACGCGCGGCTGTGGGCGGGCAGGATTGCGGTGGCGTGCGGTTGGCCCCAGGAGGTGCGACGCTTCGGAGGAGCGATGTGATGAGCGAAGCGTTCTACTCGCGCGCGAAGCTCTACGACCTCATGTTTCCCGGCGGCGGACCCGCAGCGGATTTCTACCGGGCCGAGGCCGATCGGCCGGGCGGGCGCGTCCTGGAGCTCGGGTGCGGCACCGGGCACAAGTTGATCCCCATCGCGTCCGACGGGCATCCGTGCGTCGGCCTGGACTTCTCACCGGACATGCTGGCCGAGGCTCGCCACAAGGCGGACGAGCGCGGAGTAGCGGTGGAGTGGGTGCACGGCGACATGCGGGACTTCGACTTGGGCCGCACCTTCGACTTCGTGTTCATCGCGGCCAACTCCCTGCTGCACCTGCACGACGCCGAGGACCTGGTGAGCTGCTTCCGATCGGTCCGGCGACACCTGGCGCCTGGCGCGCTCTTTGCCTTCGACGTCTTCAACCCGAGCGTGCGCCTCCTGGCCGAAGCCGTCGGCTTACGGCGCACGCGGGAGTCGTTGTCGTTCACCGATCCCGACCGTGGCGACGTGAGCGTCGATGTCGCTGAGACCTACGACGCACGGGCGCAAGTGACCCGCGGGACGTGGCACCTCTCGACTGACGCAGAGCCCGACTTCATCGTCCAGCCTCTCGAGATCAGGAGCATCTTCCCGCAAGAGCTGCCGCTGCTCCTCTCGCTCGGCGGACTTCGGCTCATCGATCGCTTCGGCGACTGGTCGGGTCGACCGTTCACCGGGGCTGAGCCGCTCCAGCTCTGCATCTGCGAATCCGCCTGATCCAAGCCGAGAGAGCGATGGCAGCAACGGCAAACTGCGAACGTCCGCGCTTCAACCCGCGGCCCGGCGGACGCTCGTTCCCAAGCTCGTCAGTCCCAGCACCGGGACACCTCGTGAGTCAGCTCATCAGCGGTGTTGCGTCAGCCTGATCGGTCCTGTCGGTCCGGTCCGGCTGCCGTCGGGCGGTCTGGGCGAGCCCGATCCCGACGAGCACCGTCACGACGCCAACTACCTGGGCTGCGGTGAGGTCCTCCCGGAACCAGCGCCAGCCCAGCAAGGTGGCGCCTACCGGCTCGACCATCCCGATCAACCCGACCTCGGTCGCGCTGAGATGCCGCAGCGCACTCAGCTCGGCGAGGAACGGCGCCACCGTGCCCAGCAGCACCAGCCACGCGAGCAGCACCCACAGGTCGGCGTGGTGGCCGGACAGCCGGCCCCCGAGCGAGACGGGGTCACCCAGGCTGGAGTCGCGGAGCCCGGTCACCGGAGCCAGCGCGTTCCAGAACACCGTGGCCACGACGAATGCAGCGGTCAGCACCGACAGCGGCGTCCGTCGGTTCACCGAGTGCTCGCCGAGCAGGAAGTACGCCGCCAGCGACAACGCCGCACCGAGCCCTGCCGCCACGCCGAGCGTGTCCAGCACGAGGCCGGACCAGACCTGGGTGACGAGAGCGAGCCCGCCCAGCGAGCAGGCCAGGCCGAGCCACAACCGGGCGCGGACCTGTTCGCCGTACCCGAAGCGTGCGAACAGGGCGACGAGGACGGGTGCGGTGAACTCCAGCAGCAGGGCGATGCCCACCGGCAGCCGGTCGATCGCGACGAAGTAGAGCCACTGGACCAGGGCCACCCCCGTGATGCCGAAGGCGATCGTCGTGGCTGCTTCGGCCCAGCTCGACGGCACGAGCAGGCGGAGCTCGCGCCGCGCTGCCACGACCAGCAGGAGCACGACGGCTGTCCCGCTGCAACGAATGGTCGTCAGCGTCGTGGACTCGACTCCGGCTGACTGGATGACCCGCGAGACGCCTGCGTTGACGACGAACAAGGTCGCTCCCAGCAGCACGAGCCCGATGCCGCGCAGAGGCTGGCGTCGCGGTGGCATGTGGGGAGCCTACGCACGCCCGCCATCCCCGGTTTAGGGTGCTCCGCATGACGACTCCGCGGTTCCGGCCGGCGCTCGACACCATCCCGGCGTACAAGGCGGGCAAGCCACCGGCCGCGGGCGAGCTGTCCGGTCGGCCGCAGTACAAGCTGTCGAGCAACGAGAACCCGTATCCGCCGTTGCCGGGCGTGGTGGCGCGGGCGACCGAGGCTGCGTCCACCATGAACCGGTACCCCGACATGGGGGTCTCCGCGTTGCACCAGGCCCTCGCGTCGAAGTACTCCGTGGGCGTCGACCAGATCGCGTCCGGGGCCGGGTCGGTCGCCGTGTTCTACCACTTGCTCCAGGCGAGCTGCACCGAGGGCGACGAGGTCGTCTATGGGTGGCGTTCGTTCGAGGCCTACCCCATCGCGATCGGGCTGACCGGGGCGACGAACGTCCAGGTTGCGCTCGACGCCGAGGCCCGCCACGACCTGCCCGCGATGGCAGCGGCGATCACCGATCGGACGAAGATCGTCGTGGTCTGCACGCCGAACAACCCCACCGGGCCGTCGGTGCACCGCGAAGAGCTCGAGACCTTCCTCGCCGCCGTGCCCGAGCACGTGCTCGTCGTCATCGACGAGGCCTACCGCGAGTTCGTCACCGACCCGCAGACGCCCGATGCGATCGAGCTCGCGCGGGGACGGGACAACGTCGTCGTGCTCCGGACGTTCAGCAAGGCCTACGGGCTCGCCGGTCTGCGCCTCGGGTACGCCGTCGGGCCGGCGCCCGTGGCCGAGGCCATCCGCAAGTGCTCGCTGCCGTTCGGTGTCTCGTCGATCGCCCAGGCGGCCGCGCTCGCCTCGCTCGACAGCGAAGCAGCACTGCTCGAACGCGTCGACGCGCTCGTGGCCGAGCGCACCCGGGTGCGGAACGCGTTGCTCGAGCAGGGCTGGACGATCCCGGAGGCGCAAGGGAACTTCGTGTGGTTCGCGCTCGGCGACGACACGGTCGGATTCGCCGAGGCCTGCGACGCGGCGGGTGTCAGCGTCCGGCCGTTCGCCGGCGACGGCGCCCGGGTCAGTATCGGCGAGGTCGAGGCCAACGACCTGCTCCTCGGCGTCGCCCAGCGGTGGCGCGAGTCACACGCCGACTGAGCTACTGCAACAGGCCCGGCGACGGCGTACCGATCGGTCGAGGCGGGCCGAAACGGGTTGGCACTCTGTCAGAGGCATCGTCTAAACTGGTGCTTACACTTTCACCGCTGACCCTGACGTCCCGATGCCCACGGCCCAACGGACGGCTGATCGGTGGACACAACCATCGACCGACAGGGGGACAACGCCACTGATGACCGCAGCCGCAACGACCGCACCCGTCTCTTCGCCACCGCCCTCCCAGGGCGGTGCCCGTTCGTTGTGGCGGCTGCGCTCCTACGTGCGTCCCTACTACCGTGCCCTCGGCATCATGGGAAGCACAGCCGTGGTCGGAGTCTTCGTCTCGATGGCCATCCCGCTCGTCACCAAGGGCCTGATCGACGGCCCGATCGCCGACGGCAACATGTCCGGCATCTGGCCGCTCGGGCTGCTCGGACTGGCGCTCGGCATCACCGAGGCCGCGCTGATCCTGATCCGCCGCTGGGTGCAGGCGAGTGCGGTGCTCGGCTTCGAGACGGCCGTCCGCAACGACCTCTACCGCCACATGCAGGCGCTCCCCATGGAGTTCCACGGACGGTGGCAGAGCGGCCAGCTGCTGTCACGGGTCACGACCGACCTGAGCGCGATCCGACGCTTCATGGGCTTCGGCCTGCTCTTCCTCATCATCAACATCCTTCAGCTCACTGTGGTGACTGCGCTGCTGCTCCACCTCTACTGGCCGCTGGGTGTCGTCGTCGCCATCTCGGCGCTGCCGATCATCGCGTTGAGCAAGCGCTTCGAAGAGAAGTACGTCGTGGTGTCCCGCGCCGTGCAGGACCAGCAAGGCGACGTCGCGACGTCGGTCGAAGAAGCCGCAGTCGGCTTCCGCGTCATCAAGTCCTTCGGCCGGCGCCGCTACATCGAGGGACAGTTCCGCGGCCGCGCCCAGATCCTCTACGACACCTCGATCGAGAAGGTCCGGCTGTCGTCGAAGTTCTGGACGTTCCTCGAGATCATCCCCAACATCAGCCTCGTCATCGTGCTGCTCCTCGGCGCGCTGGCGGTGGGTCGCGACGCGGTCACGCTCGGCACCCTGGTCGCGTTCATCACGCTGATGCTGTCGCTGATCTGGCCCATCGAGTCGCTCGGCTTCATCCTCGCGATGGCGCAGGAGGCGATGACCGCGGCCGACCGCGTCAACGAGATCTTCGACACGAAGTCCGAGATCACCGGTGGCGAGCACGAGATCCACGAGCCGCGCGGCCACCTGCGGTTCGAGGGTGTCGGATTCCACTTCCCCGACTCCGACCAGGACGTCCTGCACGACGTCGACCTCGACATCGCACCCGGCGAGACGCTCGCCATCGTGGGCGCCACCGGGTCCGGCAAGACAGCACTGACCGGTCTCGTGCCCCGCCTGTACGACGTCACCGCCGGCCGGATCACCGTCGACGGAGTCGACATCCGCGACCTCACGATGCCGTCACTTCGCACCATCGTGGCCACCGCCTTCGAAGAGCCGACCTTGTTCTCGATGAGTGCGCGTGAGAACGTCTCGCTGGGGCGGCCGGACGCCAGCGAAGCAGACATCCGCGACGCCATCGAAACTGCTCAGGCCGGGTTCGTCTATGACCTCCCGTGGGGTCTCGACACCCGCATCGGCGAGCAGGGCATGTCCTTGTCCGGCGGCCAGCGTCAGCGGTTGGCGTTGGCGCGTGCCGTGCTGGCGCGCCCCCGGATCCTGGTCCTCGACGACACGCTGTCGGCGCTCGACGTCCACACCGAGGCCCTGGTCGAGAAGGCCCTGCGCCATGTCCTCGCCGAGGCCACCGGCATCGTTGTCGCCCATCGCGCCTCGACCGTCATGCTGGCCGACAAGGTTGCGCTGCTCCAAGGGGGAACCATCACGCACGTCGGTAGCCATGAGGAGCTGCTGGCGACGGTGCCGGCATACCGCGACCTGCTGGCCGGCGACAGTGACAGCGACGAGGACCTCACGAGCGCGGGGGAGGTGGTGACTCGATGACGACGACTGAGGACCATTCGAACGACTCCTCACGCAGCGTGGAGGACGACGTCGAACAGGCCGGTTTCACCCGGGACAACGCAGCGTTGACCGCCGACTGGCGAGGCGTTGCGGCCGAGCACGAGGACGACCTCCCGGGCAAGGTCTCGCTGCGGCTCCAGGAGCGCTCCCGTCGGCTGCTCAAGCAGCTGCTGCGCCCGCACCGCAAGCTGCTCGGCTTCCTCATGGTGGCCGTGCTGATCGAGAACGCCGCTCGGCTGTCCGTGCCCTACCTCGTCAAGGAGGGCATCGACAAGGGCATCCCGCCGATTCTGTCCAGCAACGACAAGACCACGCTCGAGGTCATCGTCGCGATCCTGCTGTTGGCGGTTGTCATCCAGGCGATCACCCGGGTCACGTTCCTGATGCTGGCCGGCCGGATCGGCCAGGAGGTGCTCTTCACGCTGCGCCGGCGGGTGTTCTCGCACTTCCAGAAGCTCTCGCCTGCCTTCCACGACGACTACACGTCCGGTCGAGTGATCTCCCGCCAGACCTCTGACATCGACGCGATCTACGAGCTCCTCGAGACGGGGTTCGACGGCCTCATCACGGCGGTGCTGACCCTGGTCGGCACGGCGGTGCTGCTGCTCGTCCTGAACGTCAAGCTCGGCCTGGTCGCGTTGCTGTGCTTCCCGCTGCTGGTGTGGCTGACGAACTGGTTCCGGCGCGAGTCCGCCAAGGCCTATCGGCGTACCCGCGAGACGGTCGCGGTCGTCATCGTGCACTTCGTCGAGACGATCCAGGGCATCCGCGCGGTGCAGGCGTTCCGCCGCGAGGACCGCAACCAGGAGATCTTCGACTCGGTCAACGACGACTACCGGATCGCCAACGAGCGCGCGTTCCGCCTCGTCGGCCTGTTCATGCCCGGCATCAAGCTGATCGGCAACATCACGATCGCGGTCGTGCTGATCTACGGCGCCCGCCTTGCCGTCGAAGGCGAAGTCACCCCGGGTGTGCTCGCCGCGTTCCTGTTGTACCTGCGCCAGTTCTTCGAGCCGATGCAGGAGATCTCGCAGTTCTACAACACGTTCCAGTCGGCGTCGGCGGCGTTGGAGAAGCTGTCCGGCGTGCTCGAGGAAGAGCCGTCGGTCCCCGAGCCGCTGCAGCCGGTGGCGCTGTCGGACGCTCACGGTGGACTCCGCCTCGAGCACGTGTCGTTCGAGTACGTCGCAGACCGGCCGGTCCTGCCCGACCTCGACCTCGAGGTGCCGGCGGGTATGACGCTGGCGCTGGTCGGCACGACGGGTGCGGGCAAGACGACGTTGGCCAAGCTGGTATCGCGCTTCTACGACCCGACCGCTGGCCGGATCCTCATCGACGGCATCGACCTGCGTGACGTCACCGAGGACGACCTGCGCAAGGCGGTGGTCATGGTGACGCAGGAGAACTTCCTCTTCAACGGCACCGTGGCCGACAACATCCGCTTCGGCAAGCCCGAAGCGTCCATGGACGAAGTGGTAGCCGCCGCCAAGGAGATCGGCGCGCACGATTTCATCATCGGACTGCCTCAGGGCTACGAGACCGACGTCGCCAACCGCGGTGGCCGGCTCTCGGCCGGCCAGCGTCAGCTCGTCGCGTTCGCCCGTGCGTTTCTGGCCGACCCGGCCGTGCTGATCCTCGACGAAGCCACCTCGAGCCTCGACGTCCCGTCCGAGCGGCTGGTGCAGCGTGCGCTGCGCACGATCCTGGCCGAGCGGACGGCGATCATCATCGCCCACCGGTTGTCGACGGTCGAGATCGCCGACCGGGTGCTCGTCATGGAGCATGGGCGCATCGTCGAAGACGGGGCGCCGGCCGACCTGATCGCCGGAGGGGAAGGGCGCTTCTCCGACCTCCACAACGCGTGGGTCGCTTCGCTGGCCTGAGGTTTGCGTGCGGTGGGGCCGACGACGGGCTCTTGCGCCTTCGCTTCGCTCCTTGACGGCGCTTCGAGTCCCGTCCTCCGCCCCACCGCGCTCGTGCAGGTGGCCACCAGGGGCGAACCGGCTTCGTGGATGGCGTTGAGAGCGCGGACGACGGGCTCTTGCGCCTTCGCTTTGCTCTTGACGGCGCTTCGGGTCCCGTCCTCCGCCCCACCGCGCTTGTGCAGGTGGCCACCAGGGGCGAACCGGCTTCGTGGATGGCGTTGAGAGCGTGGAGTGGCTTCGCCGCGATGTCCTCGGCGGCTCCGCCACCGTCGGACGCGACATC
>JANLYC010000235.1:0-1937 GCA_031365435.1 Nocardioidaceae bacterium | reverse complement strand
CGTTGGGCCCGGTCAGCGTCATCTCGACGGTGTTGGGATCCTTGGCGACAGCGCCGCCCTTGTCGATCACTCCGCTGAGACCGGCATTCTTGCCCTCGACCAGGCGGTCCATCGTGGCGACGACATCATCGGCCGTGAAGTCCGAGCCGTCCTGCCACTTGACGCCCTTGCGCAGCTTGAAGGTCCACACGCTGCCGTCGGTGTTCGGAGCCCACGACTCGGCCAGGCTCGGGCCGATGTCGCCGCCCTCGCCCAGGCCGCAGAGGAACTCGAAGCTCTGCACGATGATGCAGTAGGCACCGAGATCGGCCATCGCCACCGGGTCTAGCGGGCCGGCCGGACGCTGGCTGGCGATCTTCAACGTGCCACCGGGCTTGACCTTGCGAGTGTCGACACCGGTGTTGCCGGCCGACTGGCCCGAGCCGCTGTCACTGCCACAGGCGGCGAGGATCGCCCCCATGAACGGCACCGACAGGCCGAGCAGTGCACCGCGCTTCATGAAGCCGCGACGTGAGATGTGGCCCTGGGCGAACGACTCGACCAGATCGACCTGCAACGGACTCGCCTTGCGGCGGGCTCCATCGAATACTCCGTAGTCCAATGTATTCCCCCTTGAAACATGCGCGGTCCGGGTGTGGTTGTCCGCGGCAGTTGATCTCACCAAACCATAACCGTATCAATGACCCGCAGCGATACCCGGTACGGACGTACCGGAAATCTTCAGGCCACCACGAGTCGATCGGCGACCGCGGCCAGGGTCCGCCCGGCCGCGGCGAGATCGTCGGCGGGGTACAGACTGAACGACAGCCGGACGTGAGCGCCGGGGGCGGTATGGGGGGAGCTGTCCGCCGTCTCGGGGAAGAAAACCCGGCCATCGGTACACGCCACACCCGCCGCTCGCGCCTGACCGACGAACTCGGCGCTCGATAGGCCTCCGGGCAGTTCGGCCCAGACGAAGTACCCGCCCCCGGGCGACGCGAAGCGGAGTCGGTCGCCCGTGGCCAGACCACGGCACAGGGCCTGCGACCGGTCGGCGTAGCTCGCCACCAGGGCATCGCGCACCCGGACGTAGCTGCCATCGGCGATCATCGTGCCGACGATGCAGGCGGTGAAGTGATTGACTCCGCCGCCCGAATCGAGCACGCCGGAATCGACGATGCTGCCCGCCATCGCCGTCGGAGCGGTCAGGTACCCGACACGCAGCCCCGGACCGAGCGTCTTGGAGAACGAACCGAGCCGCACCACCTCGCCGCCGTCGCAGAGCGACCAGATCGAGGGCGCCAGCCCGGCGCCCGGGCGGTCATGCCACGACACCTCCCGGTACACATCGTCCTCGATGATCGTCAATCCGTGCTTGGCAGCCACATCGGCCAACGCGATTCGACGGGCCGGTGACGCCGTCGCTCCCGTCGGATTGTTGTGCGTTGGCACGCAGTAGACGAAGCGGTGGCCGCGGTTGGCCACGGTGCGGCCGGCCGCTTCGGCCAGCGCCGCGGGAATGATGCCCTCGGAATCGGTGCGGACCCCGACGACGGTGACGGGATGGTCGGCAATGATCCGCAGCGCCAGGAAGTACGTCGGCGCCTCGACGAGTACCACATCTCCCGGCCGGCTGAACAGGCTGAACAACATCGACAGCGCGCTGGAGTTCCCCGAGGTCACGACCAGTTCGTCGGGCCGGGGCGGGCGTTCGCCGATCGTCGGGAGGTGGGCGATCAACGCCTCGGTCATCACGGCCGGACCGGCGGCGAAGCCGTATGTCAACGCCTTCCAACCCTGCTCATGCAACATCGTCTCGGCTGCGGCGGCGACCTCGTCGACGGGGAGCAACGTCGGGTCGGGATGCCCCCAGGTCAGATCGGTCACCCCCGGTTCGTGGACGTACTGGAGCGTCGCCAACCCGGAACCAGCAACCGTCGCGCCCTCGGCGGCCAGCA
>JANLYC010000226.1:0-4090 GCA_031365435.1 Nocardioidaceae bacterium | reverse complement strand
TACCAGGCGCGGTTCAACCGTTACCTGCAGAACCGCGGCATCAAGGACACCAGCGACCAGCACGTGTGGGCGTTCCTCGGCGACGGCGAGATGGGCGAGCCCGAGTCGCTCGGTGCGATCGGTGTGGCGGCGCGCGAGGAGCTCGACAACCTGACGTTCGTGATCAACTGCAACCTCCAGCAGCTCGACGGGCCGGTGCGCGGCAACGGCAAGATCATCCAGGAGCTGGAGTCCACGTTCCGTGGCGCCGGCTGGAACGTCATCAAGGTGGTCTGGGGACGCCAGTGGGACGCGCTGCTCGCCCGTGACGTGGACGGGGTGCTCGTCAACCAGATGAACGCCACCCCCGACGGCCAGTTCCAGACGTACTCCGTCGAGACCGGTGGCTACGTCCGCGAGAAGTTCTTCGGCGGCGACCCGCGGTTGCGGGCGATGGTCAAGAACCTGAGCGACGAGGACATCCAGAAGCTGCCGCGCGGCGGCCACGACTACCGCAAGGTCTACTCGGCCTTCAAGGCTGCGACCGAGCATGTCGGTCAGCCCACCGTGATCCTCGCCAAGACCATCAAGGGCTGGACGATCGACGCCCTCGAGGGCCGCAACGCGACCCACCAGATGAAGAAGCTCACCAACGACGACCTGAAGAAGTTCCGCGACCGGCTGCACCTGCCGATCAGCGACGAGGACATCGACAACAGCGAGGTCGCGCCCTTCTACCACCCCGGCAACGACTCCCCCGAGATCCAGTACATGCTCGAGCGTCGGCGCCAGCTCGGCGGACCACTGCCGCAGCGTCGCGTCGACCCGACACCGCTGAAGCTGCCCGGTGACGAGATGTACGCCGAGCTCAAGCAGGGGTCGGGCAAGCAGGCGATCGCGACGACCATGGCGTTCGTCCGGTTGTTGCGTGACCTGATGAAGGATCCGGAGATCGGCCACCGCATCGTGCCGATCGCGCCGGACGAGTACCGCACGTTCGGCATGGACTCGATGTTCCCGTCGGCGAAGATCTACTCCCCGCACGGCCAGCAGTACGAGAGCGTCGACCGCGCCATGCTGCTCACCTACCGTGAGTCCGCGCAGGGCCAGATGCTGCACGAGGGCATCAGCGAGGCCGGGGCGATGGGGTCGACGATCGCGGCCGGGACCGCGTACGCCACGCATGGCGAGCCGATGATCCCCGTCTACATCTTCTACTCGATGTTCGGGTTCCAGCGCACCGCCGACTCGATCTGGTCGTTCGCCGACAACCTGGGGCGTGGCTTCCTGATCGGCGCCACCGCCGGCCGTACGACGCTGACCGGCGAGGGCCTCCAGCACGCCGACGGGCACTCACCGCTGATCGCGGCCACCAACCCGGCGGCCATCCACTACGACCCGGCGTTCGCCTACGAGATCAGCCACATCGTGCATAACGGCCTGAGCCGGATGTACGGATCGACCGACGAGCACCCGCACGGTGAGGACGTGTTCTTCTACATCACCGTCTACAACGAGCCGACCGTCCAGCTTCCGGAGCCTGACGGTGTCGACGTCGACGGGATCCTGCGCGGCATGCACCTGGCGCGGCCGGCGGAGAGCGGCTTCGGCGACCCGCGGCCGCAGATCCAGCTGCTGGCGTCCGGGGTCGCCCTGCCCTGGGCGATCAAGGCGCAGCAGCTGCTGGCCGAGGAATGGCAGGTCCGCGCCGACGTGTGGTCGGTGACGTCGTGGAACGAGCTGGCGCGCGACGCCGTAGCCGTCGACGACTACAACATGCTGCACCCGACGCAGGACCCCCGGGTTCCGTACGTGACGTCGAAGCTCGCGGACTCGCGCGGACCGGTCCTGGCGGTCAGCGACTACATGCGAGCGGTCCCCGACCAGATCTCGCACTGGGTCAAGGCCGACTGGCACGCGTTGGGCACGGACGGTTTCGGCTTCGCCGACACCCGGGCGGCGGCGCGGCGCTACTTCAAGGTCGATGCCGAGTCGATCGTGGTGGGTGCGCTCGAGGCGCTCGCGCAGCGGGGTGAGATGGACGCGTCCCGCGCCGCCGAGGCCATCCGCCGCTATCGCATCGACGACCCGACCGCTGTGGCCGACGTCAAGCAGGAAGGCGCCGGCGCCTGACCTCATGCCGCAAGGATCCCGCACCGCGTACGACGAGAAGATCAGCAGCCCGCCCTCGGCGACCAGGTCGTTCTGTCGGAGCAGGTCATCGTCCCAGTTGCCGACGTGCGAGTGCGGTATGCCGTGGATCTCGACACGGACGCCGAACTGTGGCCACTCGGCGTCCAGAAAGTAGCGGCCATCCCGGCGACGGACGATGCGCTGACGGCGCGGCTCCGGAAGCTGGAGACGACGACGTAGGACGTCGAACTCGTGCTCCGGCAGGGACTGGATACCGCCGTCAGCGTCCTGGATGGACTCGGCGATCACGGCTCGGTTGCGACAGCGTCCCCGCCTGGTCAGCGCGTCCCACAGCTGGCGCGGGCGCACGAGTTGTTGTTGCGCCGCTGCCAGCACGATCACCCTTGCGCGGCGGACTGATACCCGCTCGCTGGCCGCGTCGACCACGCTCCGAGCCACGCGGGTTCTCGGCGGCAGCACCAACGGGTTGACGTCCTCGGGCCCGAGCTTGGACGACCACCGCACGGCGACGTCCCAGCCAGGCGGCGTCGCGAGCTGTCTGCTCCCACGTCCAGCAGAGCCGTTGGTCGTCGGTCAGCGGGCCGTTGTGCTGGACGACGACGTGCGGGAGCGCAGCTTGCCAACGTCGCGCGTCGACCTGAGCCTGCACGTACGCCTCGCCATACCGAAGACACAGGTCGTGCCGGCGCCAGACCCAGCATCGTCGTGCGGCCAGCACGGCCGGCGATGGCTCACGCGTCGGGGGCTCCCGCTTGGTCGACATGAGAGCAGCAGATCGCGAAGACGAGTCGACCGGGTTCGCTTCCGCGCCGAAGATCCGAGTGTTGCCGGGCCCGGGCATGGCAACTCTCGGATCCTGGGGCGGAGTCACTAGGGTGGCGCAGGTGGAGTCCGACGACTGGTTCCAGCTGCGCGTCGAACGCTGGCACGCCGAGCTGGAGGACGGGCTGCGCGCGGTCTACCCGGCCGGGGCGGTCGACGACCTGGTGGACCGACTCCTGACCCTCGCCCGGCAGACGTACGCCGACCGGAGCCCGGCACTGCGCCGCCTCGACCTGCAACGGACGTTGCGCCCGGACTGGTTCCAGGACAGCAGCATGCTCGGGTACGCCGCCTACACCGACCGGTACGCGGGAACGCTGGGCGGCGTACGCCATCGGCTCGACCACCTCACCGATCTCGGGGTCACCTACCTCCACCTGATGCCGGTGCTCGAGTCTCGCGCCGGCGAGAACGACGGCGGGTACGCCGTGACCGACTTCCGCACGGTGGCACCGAAGCTCGGCTCGATGGACGACCTGCGGGCGCTGTCCGCCGATCTGCACGGGCGCGGCATCTCGCTCGTGCTCGACCTGGTGCTGAACCATGTGGCCCGCGAACACCCGTGGGCGCGGCGGGCCCGCCAAGGCAATGAGGGCTACCGCGACTACTTCTGGACCTTCCCCGATCGCGAGCTGCCGGACCGGTACGAGCAGACCCTGCCGGAGGTCTTCCCCGCCACGTCGCCCGGCTCGTTCAGCTGGGACGACGAGCTCGGCGCCTGGGTCTGGACGACGTTCAACTCCTACCAGTGGGACCTGAACTGGACGAACCCCGAGGTGTTCTACGAGTTCGCCTCGATCGTCGGCTATCTCGCAAATGCCGGCGTCGACGTACTCCGGCTCGACGCGATCGCGTTCCTCTGGAAGCGGCTGGGCACCGACTGCCAGAACCAGCCGGAGGTGCACGGCATCACCGCGGCGCTGCGAGCGCTGATCCGCGTCGTCTGCCCGGCCGTCGTGCTCAAGGCCGAGGCGATCGTCGCGCCGCGCGACCTGGTCGCCTACCTGGGGGTCGGCAACAGGCACGGCAAGGTCAGCGATCTGGCCTACCACAACACCCTGATGGTGCAGGTCTGGTCGATGCTGGCGACCCGCGACGTGCGGCTGGCCACGCACGCCCTGCGGGGGATCCCGGC
>JANLYC010000200.1:0-21964 GCA_031365435.1 Nocardioidaceae bacterium | reverse complement strand
GTCGTGTTCGCGGCGATCATTCCGGTCGCGCCGGCGACCGGTGCCTCGATCAACCCTGCTCGCACCGTCGGTCCGATGCTGGTCCAGCAGATCGCCGGTGGGTCCGTGAAGTGGAGCCAGTTGCCCGTGTATGTCATCGCGGAGCTCCTCGCCGGTGTCGCGGCGGCCCTTCTCTACGGGCTCATGACTCGCACACCGGCTGACAACGAAACGGCCGGCCCTGGGGTCGACCTGGGCGATCCCGACGCCGTCCTCGCTCGAGACACCACCAGCGTCTGACCCGCACTCTCAACCACTTGTCGATGAAGGGACACTCATGAAGAAGCTCATCAACGACCCGAACACCGTCGTCGCCGATGCCCTGCAAGGAATCGAAGCGGCACACCCCGATGTCAAGGTCGATCACGAGAACAAGATCATCTACCGTGCAGACGCGCCCCGACCTGGGAAGGTCGGCATCATCTCCGGTGGCGGCTCGGGACACGAGCCGTTGCACGGAGGGTTCGTCGGCGTCGGCATGCTCGACGCCGCGTGCGCAGGCGAAGTCTTCACCTCGCCCGTGCCCGACCAGATGCTGGCTGCGACCAAGCTGGTGGACGGGGGAGCAGGCGTCCTGCACGTCGTCAAGAACTACACCGGCGACGTGATGAACTTCGAGATGGCATCGGAGCTGGCCGCGGCAGAATCCGGCATCGAGGTCATCGCCGTCGTGACCGACGATGACGTTGCGGTCCAGGACAGTCTCTACACCGCGGGCCGTCGTGGCGTCGGCGTCACGGTGCTGCTGGAGAAGATCGCGGGCGCGGCGGCCGAGCAGAACCGCCCGCTCAAGGAGGTCGCGGACGTCGCCAAGGCGGTCAACGACAACGGGCGCAGCATGGGCGTGGCCCTCACCTCGTGCACAGTTCCGGCTGCCGGCAAGCCGACGTTCGATCTCGGCGAGAACGAGATGGAACTCGGTGTGGGTATCCACGGCGAGCCCGGCCGCCAGCGGCTGCCGCTGGCCTCGGCCCGCGAGATCGCATCGTTGCTGGTCGAGCCGATCCTGGCTGACCTTCCCTTCTCGTCCGGAGACGACGTCATCGCCTTCGTCAACGGGCTCGGTGGCACCCCGCTGCTGGAGCTGTACGTCATGTACAACGAGGTGAACAAGATTCTCGGCGCGCACGGAGTGCGGGTCGCCCGGTCGCTGGTGGGCTCCTACATCACCTCCCTGGAGATGGCCGGTACGTCGGTCACCCTCCTCAAGGTGGACCAGGAGCTGCTCTCCCTCTGGGATGCACCGGTCTCGACCGCAGCGCTCAGGTGGGGAGTCTGACGGCATGAACGAGAACGTGACCACGGCGATCCTGGAGGACTGGCTGCGCAAGTTCGCTGAACTCGTTGCTGTGCACCGGGACTTCCTGACCGAGCTCGATGCCGCGATCGGTGACGCCGACCACGGGTCGAACATGGATCGGGGTCTGCGGGCCGCCGTGGTCGCGTTGGACGAAACGAAACCGGCAACGGTGGGCGCGCTCTTCACCGGTGTCGGTATGACGTTGATCTCCACCGTCGGCGGCGCCAGCGGCCCCTTGTGGGGGACTCTGTTCCTCCGCATGGGCAGCTGTCTCGGAGATGCCGATGCCGTATCGGCCGAGCAGTTCGCCGCAGCGCTGCGGGCTGGGCTGGAGGGTGTCGTGGCGCGAGGCAAGGCCGAGCCGGGAGACAAGACCATGTTCGACGCCCTGGCCCCCTCCGCCGCAGCCCTCGAGACCGCCCTGTCGGCCGAGCGACCGCTGGCGGCGGCGTTGGCCCAAGCGAGAGAGGCGGCCGAGGCGGGTCGCGATGCCACGACACCGATGCTGGCTCGAAAGGGTCGGGCCAGCTACCTGGGGGAGCGCAGCGTGGGCCACCAGGATCCCGGAGCAACGACGGTCGCCATGCTGCTGCGGGCCGCCACCGAATCAGCCTTCTGAGCCATCCCCGGTGCCGCGCTCGTGATGCGACGGCGCAGCGCGAGAGGAAACAGCCCTGATGACACAGGTCCAGTCCGACACCGAACGCTCCACCTCCGACGGCACCGAGGTGACCGGTGTCGGCATCGTCGTCGTCTCCCACAGTCGAGCGCTGGCCAGCGCCGCCGTCGCGCTGGCGTCGGAGATGCTGCAGGGCGCTCCCGTGGCCATCGAGGTCGCCGCTGGCCTCGACGACACGACCTTCGGGACGGACGCGGTGGACATCAAGGAGGCCATCGAACGCGTCAACGGCGCCGCGGGAACTGTCGTCCTGATGGATCTGGGTAGCGCGTTGTTGAGCGCCGAGCTGGCGCTTGACCTCCTCGACGACCCATCCGCCCGAGACCGGGTGACGCTGTCGCCCGCTCCCCTGGTGGAGGGTCTCATCGTGGCCGTGGTGGCCGCGGCCGGCGGCGCAGACCGCACAGAGATCGCCGCCGAAGCGCAGGCGGCGCTGCTCGGCAAGACGGGCCACCTGGTGGTCCCCACGGCTGACGAAGCAGGAGCAGTCGCCACCCCGCCCAACGAAGAGGAGACCGTGGCGGTCTTCACGGTGACCAACGCACACGGATTGCACGCCCGGCCGGCTGCCCGGCTCGTGACCGAGGCACGCGCACTGAGTGCCTCGATCCAGCTGCGCAACCTGACCACCGGCGCCGGTCCCGTGCCGGCCAAGAGCTTGAGCCGGGTCGCGACGTTGGCCGCCCTGCATGGACACGAGGTCGAGATACGCGCGTCGGGTGACGAGGTCGCGCTGGCGGTCGAGCAGCTGCTCGAGCTGGCGGCCCGGCGGTTCGACGAACCCGAGAGCAACGCCGTGCCGATGCAGTCGGAGAGCAAGACCGTGTCCGGCCCACGTCCCGCCTCACCAGGAATCGCCATCGGACCGGTCTGTCGACCGACCAGGACGCCGATCGACCTGAACGGCATCGTCGTCGGTGAGCCAGGTCAGGAACGGTGGCGCTTGGGCGAGTGCATCCTCGCGGTCCAACGCGACATCGAGCAGGTACGGGCGGCCACCGCTGCAGCCGTCGGGGATGACGAGGCCAGCATCTTCGATGCTCACCTCTCCCTGCTGGGCGACGCGGAGATGCTCACCGACATCCATCGGCGGATCGAGACAGGGGTCGGAGCGGCAGTGGCCTGGGCGGAGAGCCTGTCGAACACCGAGCAGGAGTGGGCTGGCCTCCCCGACCCGTATCTGCGTGAACGAGCCCGAGATGTGCGCGCCGTCGCCGACCAGGTCTTGCGCAAGCTGGCCGGGTCGCCAGACTCGGTGGTGGTGTCCGAGGGAGTCCTCGTTGCTCATGATCTGACGCCTTCCGAAGCCGTCGAGCTCGATCCCGACCTCGTGCTCGGTGTTGTCCTGGCAGAAGGAAGTCCGAGCTCGCACGCCGCGATCTTGGCGCGTGCACTCGACATCCCCGTGGTGGTCGGAGCCGGTCGTGATGTCCTCCGGGTGCCGGACGGGACGACGGTGATCCTCGATGGTTCGACCGGTGAGTTGTACGTCGACCCACCGCCCGGGCTGGTCCAGGAGTTCAGTCGGAAAGCAGCAGCGCTGGCCGATCGTCGCGCTCGCCATCTCGCCAGTGCGCAGGAGCCGGCAGTATCGCGAGACGGCGTCGCGGTGTCGGTGGGCGCGAACCTCGGCTCCGTGGCAGATGCGAGATCAGCGTTGGCTGCCGGTGCCGACGGCGCAGGACTCGTCCGCACCGAGATTCTCTTCCTCGAGCGGGATCAGGCTCCCGATGCCCACGAACAGCAGGCGGCGTACGACGCCATCGCTGCCGGTATCGGGGGTCGGCGGGTGACTTTGCGGACGCTCGATGCGGGCGGCGACAAGCCGATCGCGTATCTCCGCATGCCGGTAGAGCAGAATCCGTTTCTGGGGCACCGCGGGATCCGACTCAGCCTGGGTCACCGGGACCTGCTGCGCGAGCAGCTGGTCGCCGTCTGTGCGACGGCTCGGCGCTTTCCGACGAGCGTCATGTTTCCGATGATCTCCACACTGGCCGAGCTGTTGTCCGCGCGTCAGGTCCTCGCGGAGGCAGCAGGACCGAGGGGGCTGCCTGAAGGTCTCCGGGTCGGGATGATGGTCGAAGTCCCCGCCGCCGCCCTGAAGATCGAGACGTTCCTTCCGCACGTGGACTTCGTGAGCATCGGTACCAACGATCTGACGCAGTACACGATGGCTGCCGAACGCGGGAACGGTGCCGTTGCGACGCTCTCGGACGCGCTCGATCCCGGCGTGCTGCGACTGATCGACCACGTCAGCCGGGCCGCGCGCGGTCGGGTTCCTGTGTCGGTCTGCGGTGAAGCAGCCTCGGACGAGGTGGCCGTGCCTGTGCTGGTCGGACTCGGAATCCGACACCTCAGCATGGCGCCGTCAGCCGTGCCTCGAGTCAAGGCGAGCATCAGGCAGCTCGACCTCGAGCGCTGTGACGTTGTCGCGAGGCGAGCGCTGACCCTGGCTGGGCCCGAGGACGTCCGGAAGGTGGTGCTCGCCGAGCTGGCGCAGACGGCGGGACGGGGTCGCTGCGATGAGTAGCCCCTTAGGGCAATACCAGTCGGAGCCCTGCAAGCTCTACATTTCCCTTATGGAAGACAGTGCGAGACAAGGCGGCGTGCAGCCCTGTCTGGCTTGCGGGGCACCGTGGCTGCCCGACCTCACGCTGGCATTCGGTGGCAGATGCTCAGCCAGCTGTTGGGAGCAAGACCTGGCGGCCTACCTGAGTGGCACCGAGCAGCGGTTCGCCCTCGATCGGATGGACACCGACTTCCACGAGGGCCGTTGAAGCCTTCGGCCACTCCGATGCGGTCACCATGTTGCGATGCTGGACGCTGCCACGTGGTGGGGCGGGCGGGGCTCGAACCCGCGACCCAAGGATTATGAGTCCTCTGCTCTGACCAGCTGAGCTACCGCCCCTGGAACCGCACAGATCATGTCACGTCTGCCGCCTGACTGTTCCGCCGCCGCGAGAACGTCGTACTCCTAGGATGTCGGCAGGCTCACGACCGAGAGGGGGAGCGGTGAAGATCGCCTTGTACGGCGCCTCGGGGATGATGGGATCGCGTATCGCAGCCGAGGCGGTCGCGCGCGATCACGCGGTCACCGCGATCACCCGCTCCGGCAGCGTCGACGTCCCCGCCGGCGCCAAGCCGCGCAAGGGTGACGCCGCCGACGGCGACGACGTCGCCCGCATCGCCTCCGAGCACGACGTGGTCGTCTCGGCCATCAGCCCGAGTCGTACCGGGGGTCGACATGAAGTCTTCCTGCAGACGCTGAGCATCCTCGCCAAGAACGTCGGGACACGACGCCTGCTCGTCGTCGGCGGCTCGGGCAGCTTGTACGCCGCCCCCGGGCTGCGCCTGCTCGACACGCCAACATATCCGCCGGCCGCGCGAGCCGAGGCAGTGACGCAGCTCGCGGCGCTGGAGCTGCTCAAGGACACCGGCGCCCTGCTCGACTGGGTGTACGTGTCGCCCGCTCCGTTCACCGCTCCCGGCGAACGTCGGGGCACCTACCGGCGGGGCGGAGACACGGTGCTGGGTGAGCAGATCAGTGCCGAGGACTTCGCGGTGGCGATCCTCGACGAGATCGAGCACCCGCGCTACCACCGAGCCAGGTTCTGCGTCGCCTGGTGACGCCTTCGTCGACGGGTCCACCAGCCAGACCCTCGCCGACCCGACAACCGCAGACTCGACTCCAGGAGGCCCCCGGTGCAGGTGCGTTCGCTCGGCTACCGCACCGACCTCACCCTGCTTCGGTACGGCGGAACCGAGGTCGAGGACCAGGGCGATCACCTGGTGGTCCGCTCGCCCCACAACCCGACGTTCTGGTGGGGCAACTTCGTACTGACCGACCGGCCGCCTGCACCTGGCGACAAGCAGGAGGCGCAGCGATGGCTCGACGTCTTCGCGCGGGCCTTCCCGGACGCCCAGCACGTCGCCATCGGGGTCGACGCGGTGGGCGGTACGCGCGCGGACCTCGCCGGCTTCGTCGAGCTGGGGCTCAACGCCGACGTGTCGTCGGTGATGACGGCGCAGTCCGTGCACGAGCCGCCGTACCCGAACCGTCAGGCGTCATACCGGCAGCTCACGACGGAACAGGACTGGACGGCCCTGGTCGACCTCCGGGTGGCTGTCAACGACCGACACGACGACGCGAGCTACCGGGTCTTCGCCGGCGAGACGGTCAACACGGCCCGACGACTGACCGAGGCAGGCTACGGGGCGTGGTTCGGTGCCTTCCTCGATGGGCGGCTGCTCTCGACGATGGGCCTGGTCCGTGCCGACGAGGAGCTGGCACGGTTCCAGAACGTCGAGACCCATCCGGAAGCTCGCGGGCAGGGACTGGCCGGGACGCTCGTCCACCACGTGAGCCGGTACGGCCTCGAGGAGCTGCGGGTGCAGACATTGGTGATGGTGGCCGACCCCGAATACCTCGCGATCCGGCTGTACCGCGCGCTCGGGTTCACGTCGTCGCAGACCCAGCTCGGCATCGACCGAGCACCTACCTGACCCGACCGGCTACACGATCGGTGGCAGTGGCTGACCAGGTGCCGTCCCCTGCGGCCCCGTCGGCACCGGCCCGGTCGGGGACGGCGTCGGGGTGAACGTGGGCGGCGGAACGGGCCCCGGTCCCGGCCCCGGTCCGGGCGGCGGCGGTGGCTGGTTCTGAAACACCTGAACGGTGAGCCACAGCGCCAGTGCCGCGATGGCGCAGGCCAGGGTGAACGACGCGATGAACGTCCAGCGTCCGGCTGACACCAACGTCGCCGGCCACGGCAACGGCCACAGCCGCCAGCGCCCGACTCCCACACGCTGCCACCAGTGCGGTCGGTATGACGGCCCGTGGACGACCCCGACCGGACTGCGGTCCTCGAGGGTGACCGCGGCGAGGAGCTGACGACTCAGGGAACGCCCCGCCACGGTGGAGGGTGCATCGAGGGCCACCCACGGCGCCACCTCCTCATCGTCTTCGCGGGCGACTACCGCATGCGCATCGGCTTCGGTGAGGGCCGCCGCAGCGTCGCGGAACCGCGCCCGGGCGTAGGAGTCCGCCGCTGCTCCCGCACTGAGCATCACCACAGTGACCTCGCGGCCGTCGAGCTCGCCGGCGTACACGAGGCCGGCATCGTGCGCGGCGAAAAGGCGGCCCGTCAGCGTGACAGCGCCGAGAGCAGGAGGGTCGCGACGCAGCAAGGGCGTGGCCCGCGGCTCGGCTGTCCCGTCGGCGCTGTCCGACATCGTCCTCCTGTCCGGTTGATCCGCCCGGTCGCTGCGGCGAGCAGGCACCTACCCAGGCCCGGCAGCCGCTTGGAGCAGTCTGTAACACTGGGCCAACACTGGGCCGCGACGACACTCCTCGCCACCTGGCCCGACACGTGTGAGCCTACGACGCGAGCAAACCCGAGGGGAGGCCACCATGACCACGAGCACGACCCGCGCGACGGGGTCTGCGGCGGCAGTGCCCGAGGGTCCCGACGACACGGCCGTCGAGCTCGCTCGCCTGGCCCAGCTCACACAGCAGTCGATCAGTGAGGTCAAACGGGTCATCGTCGGCCAGGAGCACATGGTCGAACAGCTGATGGTGTCTCTGATCGCTCGTGGTCACTGCCTCCTCGAGGGCGTACCGGGCACCGCGAAGACGCTCGCGGTCCGGACCTTCGCCGACGTCGTCGGCGGATCCTTCACGCGCATCCAGTTCACTCCAGACCTGGTCCCCTCCGACATCGTCGGCACTCGCATCTACCGACCGAGCAAGGAGGCGTTCGACGTCGAGCTGGGACCGGTGTTCGTCAACTTCGTCATCGCGGACGAGATCAACCGAGCGCCGGCCAAGGTCCAGTCGGCGATGCTCGAGCTGATGGCCGAGCACCAGGTGTCGATCGGTGGGCAGACGTTCACGCTGCCGGAGCCCTTCATCGTCATCGCGACCCAGAACCCCATCGAGTCCGAAGGCGTCTACCCGCTACCGGAGGCGCAGCGTGACCGCTTCCTGTTCAAGGTCGACATCAAGCATCCGCGTGGGCATGAGGAGTTCGAGATCCTGCGCCGGATGAGCGTTGATCCGCCTCGCGCAGCCGGCGTGCTCGACCCCGCGTCGATCCTCGAGCTGCGGAGAGCGTCCGACCGCGTCTTTCTGCACAACCTCGTCTCGGAGTACATCGTCCGGCTCGTCCTCGCCACCCGCTCTCCGGCGGAGTTCCGCCTTCCCGAGCTGGCAGGCGTCATCGAGATCGGTGCCTCGTCGCGCGCCACGCTCGGCCTGGCGGCCGCAGCCCGGGCGATCGCCGTGATCAACGGCCGCAACTACGTGCTGCCGCAGGACGTCGCCGGTGTCGCGCGTGACGTCATGGCGCATCGGCTCGTCCTGACCTTCGACGCCGTCGCTGACGAGGTCGATCCCGGCGACGTCGTCGACCGCATCGTCGGGGCGATCCCGCCGCCGCAGCCTGTCTGGAGCGCTTCGGACCGTCTGGAGTTCCGCTGATCGTGGCGAAGCCCGATCCGGCACCGCCGTTGTCCCTGTCCGAGCTCGCGCCCGAGGCAGCCCTGCGCCGGCTGGAGCTGCAGATCATCCGTCGGCTCGACGGGTTCTTGCACGGTGACCACCTGGGCCTGCTGCCGGGACCGGGCACCGACCTGGCCGAGGCCCGCAGCTACGTGCCCGGCGAGGACGACGTACGCCGGATGGACTGGGCGGTGACCGCCCGCACCACGGTGCCGCACGTGCGTGACGTCATCGCCGACCGGGAGCTCGAGACGTGGAGTCTCGTCGACCTGTCCGCATCGATGCATTTCGGCACGGTCTCGCTGCAGAAGCGCGATCTCGCGGTCGCAGCCGTGGCGACGATGGGCTTGCTGACGTTCCGGGTGGGTGACCGGTTCGGGGCGTTGGTGCTGCGGGACGGGCAGCTGCGCCGATGGCCGGCGCGGTCGGGGCGGCCCGCGTTGTTCGCGCTCCTGCGCTCGCTGCTGCGCGAGCCGGTGGAGAGCGGGAAATCGGCGCCGCTGAGCCTGGCGGCCGGCCTCGAGACGTTGGCCCGAGCGCCGCGACGGCGAGGGTTGAGGGTGGTCGTCTCCGACTTCCTCGATCGAGCCGACACGGGCGATGTGAACGACCTGGACACTCCACCGAGCTGGGAGCGACCGCTGCGACAGCTCGCGAGCCGCCACCACGTGATCGCGGTGGAGGTCATCGACCCGCGCGAGCTCGACATCCCCGACGTCGGCACGATCCTGCTGCGGGACACGGAGACCGGTCAGGTGCGTGAGCTGCGCACGTCGAGCCGTAAGGTCCGGCAGGCGTATGCCGTCGGAGCCAGGCGGCAACGGGAGCGCACGGCCCGGGCGATGCGACGTACCGGGGTGGCACACCTCGTGCTGCGCACCGACGAACCCTGGCTGACCGCCTTCGCCCGCTTCGCGCTGACGCAGCGGCGGGTGGCGGCGGACCTTCGCCGACACCGGGTCGGAGTACGACGATGAACTTCTTCGACGGCGCCGACTACCTGGCGCCCGGACGACTGTGGTTCCTGCTGGTCGTGCCGGTGCTGGTGACGTTGTACGTCGTGCTGCAGCGACGCAGGAGCCGGCAGGCCGTGCGCTTCACGAACGTGGCCCTCATCGATGCCGTGGTCAAGCGGCAGGTCAACTGGGTGCAGCAGGTGGCGGTCGTGCTCGCCCTGCTGACGTTGTCGTTCGGCATCGTGCTGTTCGCCCGTCCGACGAAGGTGCTGCAGGTTCCGCTCAGCCTCGACAGCGAGGTGACGGTGGTGTTGACGATCGACACATCGCTGTCGATGTCGGCGACCGACGTGCAGCCGGACCGCATCGGTGCCGCCAAGCAGACAGCCAAGGACTTCATCCAGCAGCTGCCGGCCAACTTCAAGGTGGGGATCGTCAGCTTCTCCCGCGTCGCCACGGTCGATGTCCCGCCGACCAAGGATCACGAGGCTGCGGTGCGGGCCGTGGAGGGGCTGCAGCTGTCGGAGTACACCGCGACCGGCGAGGGCATCTACAGCGCGCTGGCGGTGATCGAACAGGATCTCGCGTCCATCGGCCAGCAGACGGACACGAAGCCGCCTGCCTTCATGGTCCTCATCAGTGACGGCGCGCGCACCATCGGACGGTCCCAGGTGAGTGCGGCGGAGGCGGCGAAGGCCGACCGTATCCCGATCTACACGGTGGCCCTGGGGACGCCCACCGCCACCATCAGGACGCAGGGCCAGACCATCCCGGTGCCGGTCGAGATCGCACAGCTGCAAGAGGTGGCGCAGATCAGTGGCGGACGATCGTACGTCGCCGAGACTCCCAAGGACCTGGTCACGGCGTACTCGTCGGTGGGCAAGCAGATCAGCTATGTGACACGGCGCGGCGACGCCACCTCGGAGTACATGGGCGTCCTGGTGCTCCTGGCGCTGCTCTCGACCGGGGCGGGACTGAGCGTGGCAGCCCGTTGGCCCTGAGCCCTCCGCGCCGGTTGTCGCGATTGCGACACGCGTGCGGACCGCCGGGCCGAAGGTGTGGTGCCGATGGGACGGATGAGGCACAATGAAGCCTGGGTTCATCACTGATCCTCGTGAGTCGAGCTAGCTGGGGAAGGCGACGCTCGAGCCTTGAGGAGGATCGGTGAACCGCAGTACCTACACGGAGGGCTCAGCGGCCGCAACGGCCCGAGGAGTCCTGTTCGTCCATGCATCGCCATCGGCATTGTGCCCGCACATCGAGTGGGCCGTCGGTGGCGTTCTCGGCGTGGGCGTCGACCTGTCGTGGATCCCGCAGCCCGCCCGGGCCGGCACCTACCGGGCGGAGCTGTCGTGGAGCGGATCCGTCGGCACGGCCGCGAAGATCGCGTCGGCGCTCCGCGGCTGGGACAAGCTGCTCTTCGAGGTCACCGAGGACGCGTCGTCGACCAGTGAAGGCGCCCGGTACTCGTTCACGCCAGACCTGGGGCTGTTCCATGCGGTCACAGGACTCCACGGCGACATCATGATCCCGGAGGACCGCTTGAAGGCCGCCGTGGTGAAGTCGGCCATCGGTGATCTTCCGCTGCTCGTCGAGATCGACAAGCTGCTCGGCAAGGCCTGGGACGAGGCGCTCGAGCCCTTCCGGCATGCCGGCGACGGCGCCCCGGTGCGCTGGCTGCACCACGTCGTCTGACCCCGACGACGGCTCGACGCCCGGGATCCGCGGCTCGACGTCAGAGGGGGATGTTGCCGTGGTGGCCGCGGGAGCTGGTGTCGGCGGCAGCCAACGCGGCCGCGAGGGCGGACCGGGTCGCGGTCGGCTCGACCACCTCGTCGATCACGCCGATCTCGACGGCTTTCTCGACACCACCGGCGATCTTCTCGTGCTCCGCCGCCAGCTCGGCCTCGACCGTCGGGCGCAGGTCGGCCGCCACTGCGGCGATCTTGCGCCGGTGCAACACGCGGACCGCAGCGATCGCACCCATCACGGCGACCTCGGCACCCGGCCAGGCGAACACCCTGGTGGCGCCGAGGGAGCGTGCGTTCATCGCGATGTACGCCCCTCCGTATGCCTTGCGAGTCACCAGCGTGACCCTGGGCACCTGCGCCTCTCCGAAGGCGTGCAGCAGCTTGGCACCGCGGCGTACGACGCCGTCCCACTCCTGGCCGACACCGGGTAGGTAGCCGGGGACGTCGACGACGACGATCAGCGGGACGCCGTACGCGTCGCACATCCGAACGAACCGCGCCGCCTTCTCCGCCGACGGCGAGTCGAGACAGCCACCGAGCCGCAGCGGGTTGTTGGCGATGACGCCGACCGTACGACCACCGAAGCGGCCGAGCGCGGTCACGATGTTGGGCGCCCACTTGTTGTGCAGCTCGAGCATCGAGTCGGCGTCGAGCAACGTGGCGACGAACGGGTGCACGTCGTATGCACGCTTCTTCGACTCCGGCATCTGGTCGGAGAGGTCGACATCCTCGACTCCGGCGACGTCGAGCGTGCGCTGGTCGCCGAGCAGGCCGACGAGCCGGCGCGCCTCACCGAGCGCATGGGCCTCGGACTCCGCCAGCACGTGGACGACACCCGAGCGCCGACCGTGCGGCTCGGGGCCGCCGAGCCGGAGCATGTCGACGTCCTCGCCGGTCACGGACCGTACGACGTCGGGCCCGGTCACGAAGATCCGGCCCTCGGGACCGAGGATGACCACGTCGGTCAGCGCCGGACCGTACGCCGCGCCGCCGGCGGCCGGGCCCAGCACGACCGAGATCTGCGGGATCTTGCCCGATGCCTGCGTCATCGCGTGGAAGATCAGCCCCACGGCATGCAGCGACAGCACGCCCTCGGCGAGCCGGGCGCCACCGGAGTGCCACAGGCCGACGATCGGAAGGCGGTCGGCCATCGCGCGCTGGTAGGCGTTGACGACGACCTTGCAGCCCTCGTTGCCCATCGCGCCGCCCATCGTCGTGGCGTCGGAGCAGAAGGCCACGGTGCGCACCCGGTCGATCATGCCGACCGCCGCGAGCATGCCGGAGTCGTCGTCGACGCTGATCAGCTCGAGCGTGCCCTCGTCGAACAACGCTGCCAACCGCTTGTTCGGGTTGCGCGGGTCCTCCTCGCGGGGCAGCTTCGGCGCACGCTGCTCCGGCGTCGCCTGCGCCGGCGGGCCGGCCTGCTCAGGAGCGTTGGCGGGAGCGTTGTCGGTCGTGGTCATGGTGACCCCTTAAACGGAACGGAAGGCGATGGCGACGTTGTGGCCGCCGAAGCCGAAGGAGTTGTTCAGCGCCGCGATGTCACCGGCGGGCAGCGTGCGCTGCTCGGTGGCGACATCGAGCTTGACGCTCGGGTCGAGGTTGTCGAGGTTGATGGTCGGCGGTACGACGCGGTGGTGGAGGGCGAGCACCGTGGCCACGGACTCGAGGGCCCCGGCCGCGCCGAGCAGGTGACCCGTCATGGACTTCGTAGAGGTCACGACGACGTGGTCGATCTCGCCGCCGAGCGCGTTGGTGATGGCCAGGCACTCGGCTACGTCACCTTGCGGTGTCGAGGTCGCGTGGGCGTTGATGTGGACGACATCGCGCGCGGTGAGGCCGCTCACGGTGAGGGCCTGCTTCATGGCCCGGGTCGCCCCGAGACCGGCGGGGTCGGGCTGCGCGATGTCGTGCGAGTCAGCGGTGACGCCGGCTCCGGTGACCTCGGCATAGATCCGGGCGCCACGCCGCTCGGCGTACTCGGCGCTCTCGATGACCAGCGCAGCGCTGCCCTCGCCCAAGACGAAACCGTCGCGGTCGATGTCCCACGGCCGCGAGGCCTTCTCGGGGTCCTCGTTGCGCTTGGACAGGGCCATCATCTGCGCGAAGGCGGCGAGCGGGAGTGGGTGGATCGCGGCCTCGGTGCCGCCGACGACCACGACGTCGGCGCGTCCCAGTCGGATCATGTCGATGCCCTGGGCGATAGCCTCGTTGCCGGAGGCGCACGCCGAGACCGGTGTGTGAACCCCTGCCTTGGCACCGATGGCCAGACCGATGTTGGCGGCCGGGCTGTTCGGCATGAGCATGGGGATCGACAGCGGCGAGACGCGTCGGGGTCCCTTCTCCAGCAACAGGTCATAGTTGGCGAGCAGGGTCGTGACGCCGCCGATCCCGGAGGCCATCGCGACGCCGAGGCGTTCGCCGTCGACGTCACCGGCCTCGGAAGCGTCCGCCAGGCCGGAGTCGCGCCACGCCTCGAGGGCCGCGATCAGCGCGAACTGGCCCGACCTGTCCAGCCGACGGGCCTTGACGCGGTCGAGCACCTCGGTGGGCTCGACGGCCACGCGGGCGCCGATGTGGACCGGCAGCTGCTCGACCCAGTCCTCGGTCAGCGTGCGTACCCCGGAAGTTCCTGCCAGGAGGGCGTCCCAGGTCGTGGGCACGTCACCTCCGACAGGGGACGTCGCACCAAGTCCGGTTACGACGACGCGCTGGGAAGTCATGCGGTGGTCACCTCGTAGGTCTCGGCCGTCTTGTCAGAACCCAGCAGGCCAATGAGCCGACTGGGTTCTGACGAGTCGGATGGGTGAGTCAGGAGTTCTGGGCGTTCTCGATGTACGCGACGGCGTCGCCGACGGTCTTGAGGTTCTTGACCTCGTCGTCGGGGATCTTGACGCCGAAGTTCTCCTCAGCGGCGACGACCACCTCGACCATCGACAGCGAGTCCACATCGAGGTCGTCCGTGAACGACTTGTCGAGCTGGACGTCTTCGGCCGGGATGCCCGCGACTTCATTGACGATCTCGGCGAGACCGGCGCGGATCTCCTCAGTGCTGGCCATGGGTGTGGCTCCTTCGTGGTAGGGGTCGTGATGATGCCTTGTGGCCCCCGACGGGTCGGGGTTGCCCGCAGCGACGCTGCGGAAACTCGTGGGTGGTAGCGCTGGTCGGTGACAGCGTCATGGCAGCGTGACCACCTGGGCGGCGTACGCGAGCCCCGCGCCGAAGGCGATGAACAACGCGAGGTCTCCCGACTTGGCCTCGCCGGACTCGAGGAGCGCCTCTGTGGCGAGTGGGATCGAAGCGGCAGAGGTGTTGCCCTGGTAGGCGATGTCGCGGGCGATCACGACATGCTTGGGCAGCTTCAGTGCGCGGGCCATCGCGTCGGTGATGCGCATGTTGGCCTGGTGCGGCACGAACACGTCGAGGTCGTCGACCGTGACGCCGGCACGGTCCAGAGCCTCGGTGGCGATCTTGGCCATCTCGAAGGACGCCCAGCGGAACACGGGGTTGCCGTCCATGCGCAGAGTCGGCATCTCGGGTCGCTCGGTCGCCAGCACGTCGTTCCACTTCTCGTTCAGCCGGATGTGGTCGAACTTCGACCCGTCGGCGCCCCAGACGACGGGGCTGATCCCCTCGACGTCCGACGGTCCGACGACGGCGGCGCCGGCACCGTCGGCGAAGATGAATGCCGTGCCCCGGTCGGTGGGGTCGGTGATGTCGGAGAGCCGTTCGACGCCGATGGCGAGGACGTACTTCGCGCTGCCCGACCGCACCATGTCAGACGCGAGTGCGACACCGTGGCAGAAGCCCGCGCAGGCGGCCGAGATGTCGAACGCGGCGGCCGGTGTGCAGCCCAGCTCGTCGGCGATCAGGGTGGCCACCGCCGGAGTCTGCAACAGGTGCGACACGGTGGCGACGATGACGCAGTCGACCTGACCGGGAGCGACGCCTGCCCGGGACAACGCCTTGCGCGCTGCTGCGACGCTCATCATCTGCACGGTCTCATGGGGCTCTGCCCACTTGCGCTCGATGATCCCGGACCTTGTGCGGATCCACTCGTCGCTGGAGTCGATGTGCTGGCAGATCTCCTCGTTGGTGACCACGCGGCTCGGCCGGTAGGCCCCGATACCCTGGATGCGGGCGTGGGCGGCGCCGCTTCCGGTGCGGATCTGTGCGGTCATGGTCACTCGCTTTCGGGGTGCAGCCGCACCAACGGTTGACCCGGGGAGACGAGGTCGCCGTCTTCGACGATCCACTCGACGATAGTGCCCCCGTACGGCGCCTCGACAGGCGTCTTGCCGCGCAGGTTCTCGACGTCCCCCACGGTGACACCGGCGTGCAGCAGCGTGCCCAGCGGGATGTCGGGCGACTGGTGGAAGGTCCCTTTGGACGGGGAGACGAGCATCCGCCACGTCGGTGTGGAGTCCATCGGAGAGGCGTCGCCGTGCTTGTCGGCGAAGGCCCGCGCGTCGTCGAGCTGCTCAGGCCCCTTGAAGGCGAACGTCTCGACGCCCTTGAGCTGGCGCTTGGCGATGCCCGTCAGCGTGCCGGCGGGTGGCATCTCGAGGATGCCGGTCACGCCGAGGTCGGCCATCGACTGCATGCACAGATCCCAGCGCACGGGCGAGCTGACCTGGCTCACCAGTCGGCTCAGCACCTCCCGACCGGAGTGGATGACCTGGCCGTCGCGGTTGGAGATGAGTCGGGTGCGGGTGTCATGCGTGGACATGGCGCGCGCGAGTCGCGCCAGCACCTCGACGGCCGGACGCATGTGGTCGGTGTGGAACGCCCCGGCGACGCTCAGCGGGATCAGCCGGGCCTTCTCGGGCGGGTTCTCGGCGAACTTCTCGAGCTGCCCGAGGGTGCCCGCCGCCACGATCTGGCCCGCGCCGTTGTCGTTGGCGGGGATGAGACCTTCGCGCTCGAGCGCGCCGAGCACCTCGTCTCGATCGCCGCCGAGCACGGCCGTCATACCGGTGGGGGTCTTGGCCGAGGCGGCTGCCATGGCTCGCCCTCGCTCGCGCACGAACACCATCGCCTGCTCCGCGCTGATGACTCCGGCGCCGGTGGCGGCCGCGATCTCGCCGACGCTGTGGCCCGCGACCGCGCCGATGCGCCCGAAGGCGTCCGCCGGGTGCGGATAGAGCGCGAGGGCGGCGAGCAGGCTCGAAGCGACCAGGAGCGGCTGAGCGACGGCGGTGTCACGAATCGTCTCGGCATCGGCCTCGGTGCCGTAGTGAGCGAGGTCGACACCGCTGACCGCGGACAGCCAGTTCAACCGGTCGGCGAAGTCGGGGTCCTCGAGCCAGGGCTTGAGGTAGCCGGCGGACTGGGCACCTTGTCCAGGAGCAACGATGACGAGCACACCCCCATCTTGCCGTGTCACGTCGCGGGCTCCGCGGTCACGTCGGCACGAAAGTTACCGGTGTGTTTTTGTAGGGTTCCCACAAAGCGCGCTAGTCGGCCAGCAACCGACCCAGGGTCAGCGCCAACCGCAACGTGTACGCGTCGCGAGCCTCCGACGCCGACAGACCGGTCACGTCAGCGATGCGTTTGAGGCGATACCGGACGGTGTTCGGGTGGACGAACAGGGCGCGTCCGGACGCCTCGATCGAGCCCGAGCTGTCGAGGTATGCCGTCAGCGTCTCGAGCAGTCCCGAGCCGGCCTCGACGAGCGGTTGGTAGACGGTGGAGACGAGCTGGCGCCGAGCGTGGCCGTCGCCGGCGAGCGAACGCTCAGGCAGCAGGTCGTCGCTCGACACCGGGCGCGGCGCCTCCGGCCAGGCGGGCGCGGCGCGTAGCCCGGCGACGGCTGCCCGCGCCGACAGGTTGGCGGCCAACAGGTCGCCGACGACCGGACCCGTGACGACCGGGCCCTTTCCGAAGTGGTCGGCGATGGGGCTGACGGCCTTGTCCGGGTCGTCGACGCCACCGAGCACCACCACCATCCGGTCGCCCTGGACGGCGCACAGGGCGTCGAGGCGGTGCGCGTGAGCCGATCGCTTGATGGCGTCCACTGCGGTGGCCGAGTCGCCTTCGGGCGTGAGGCCGAGCACCACGCAGACCCCGCTGGTCGACGCCCAGCCGAGGGCGGTCGCCCTGGACCGGACCGCTTCGTCAGCCTCGCCGCGAAGCACCGCGTCGACGATGAGCGCTTCGAGCCGGGCGTCCCAGGCGCCACGCTGTTCGGCCGCCCGGGCATAGACCTCGGCCGCCGCGAAGGCGATCTCACGCGAGTACAGCATGACCGCCTCGCGGACCTGGGGGGCGTCCTTGGCGCTGACCACCTCTTCGACATGGGTCTCGACCACGCCGATCGTCGTACGCACCATCTCCACGGTCTGCTGGAGCGTCACCACGCCGGTGAGCTCCTGCGGCGCCGTGCCGAAGACGTCGGCCGTGACCGCATGGCCTGAGGTCGGGTTGCGGAACCAGTCGACGAACGAGGAGATGCCGGCGCCGGCGATGAGGCCGATCCAGGACCGGTCCTCGGCAGCCAGCGCGCGAAACCACGGGAGGTCGTCGTTCATCTTGGCGATGGCCGCGTTCGTGAGTGATCCCACCGACTGTTCGAGGCGCTTGATCGCGGTCGCACTGCCCTGGGCCATGCCATGAGCGTACTCACCCGCTTTGTAAGCCTTCAACAACTCGAGCTCATCAAGGCCCGAATCAGCCGTCGTGGTGGGCGTGGTGGTCGTGGGGCAGGATGGGACGCATGGACGGGATCGAGGCGTTGTCGGAGATCGCCTACTGGAAGGAGCGGGGCCGCGAAGAGACCCGTCGGGTGGAGGCCTACCGCAAGGCCGCCTGGGCGCTGGCCGACCTGCCGCCCGGTGAGCTCGACCGTCGCATCGCGGACAAGACGCTGACCGACGTGCCGAGCGTCGGCCCCTCGACGTCGGCGGTGGTCATGGAGGCGGCGTCCGGCGTGGTCCCGGCCAAGCTCGTCGACCTGCGAAAGAAGGGGGAGAAGCCGCTGGCCGAGGGAGGCGCGGCGCTCAGGGCCGTGCTGCGAGGCGACCTGCACGCCCACTCGAACTGGTCTGACGGCGGCTCGCCCATCGAGGAGATGGTGCGCGCCGCGCGGGGACTCGGGCACGGCTACCTGGCGTTGACCGACCACTCGCCCCGCCTGACGGTGGCGAACGGTCTCACAGCGGAACGGTTGACGGACCAGCTCGCCGTGGTGGCCGACGTCAACGCGCAGGTCAAGGCCGAAGGTGACGCTTTCCGGCTGCTGCCGGGCATCGAGGTCGACATCCTCGAGAACGGCAGGCTCGACCAGTCCGCTGCGATGCTCGAGCAGCTCGACGTGGTGGTGGCCAGCGTCCACTCCAAGCTGCGCGCGGACTCCGAGACGATGACGACGCGGATGGTGGGTGGCATCTCCAACCGCTTCACGAACGTGCTCGGTCACTGCACCGGTCGGCTCGTGGAGGGAGGACGCGGCACCCGGCCGGAGTCGACGTTCGACGCGGAGGTGGTGTTCGCGGCGTGCGAGCAGTTCGACGTCGCCGTGGAGATCAACTCCCGGCCCGAGCGGCGCGATCCGCCCTCCCGACTCATCCAGCTCGCGCTCGAGGCGGGCTGCCTGTTCTCGGTCGACACCGATCCGCATGCGCCCGGCCAGCTCGCCTTCCAGGACTACGGTTGCGCCCGGGCGGTGGCCAACGGCATACCCGCCGACCGCATCGTGAACACCTGGCCACTCGACCGCCTCCTCGAATGGACCCACACCAACCGTTGACCCGCGGATTGTTGCGCCTTGACCCGCGGATTGTTGCGCGTTGACCCGCGGAAACGCGGCTACGACTTGAGTCCCGAGAAGCTCATCGTGGCGACGAAGTGTCGTTGCGCCAGCAGGAACGCGATCAGGAGCGGCGCGGTCGCCATCACGTTGCCGCTCATCAGCAGTGACCAGTCCGTACGCCGGGCGCCCTGGAAGTTCGCGAGGCCGAGCTGGACGGTGTAGTGGTCCTCGTTGCTGATCGCGATGAGCGGCCACACCAGGTCATTCCACGAGCCGAGCAAGGTGAACACCGTCAACGTCGCGAGCGCAGGCTTGGCCAGCGGAAGCACGATGCGCCACAGAACCCCGAACGAGGAGCAGCCGTCGATTCGCGCCGCATCCTCGAGCTCGGAGGGCAGCGACAGGAAGAACTGTCGCATCAAGAACACGCCGAAGGCAGAGGCGAGCCATGGCACGATCGCAGCTCCCAGCGTGTCGATCAGCCCTACCTTCGCAAACATGATGAAGGTCGGGATCATCAGCAGCTGCGTGGGAATCATGATCGTCGACACCATGAGGAAGAACCCGACGGTCCGGCCGCGGAACGAGAGCCGCGCGAACCCGTACCCGGCCAGGGAGCACAGCACGAGGTGCGACAGCACCGCGACCGTGCTGACGATGGTGGAGTTGATCAACCAGCGCACGATCGACGATTGGTCGAACAGCTGGGTGTAGCCGTGCAGAGTGAGCGTCCGGGGGAAGAACCGCGGCGGGAAGCGGTTGAGGTCCTGGTCGGACATGAACGAGGCCAGGATCATCTGCGCGAGGGGAAGAAGGAACAGCAGGGCCGTCGGCATGAGGAGGAGGTGCCAGGGACTGAAGGGG
Source organism: Nocardioidaceae bacterium (assembly GCA_031365435.1). Classification (GTDB taxonomy): domain Bacteria; phylum Actinomycetota; class Actinomycetes; order Propionibacteriales; family Nocardioidaceae; genus JANLYC01. The sequence continues at coordinate 2,125 of JANLYC010000200.1, read as the reverse complement.
AGCCGCCGTCTCCATCGTGGGCCGGCAGGCTGTTTCGCCGTGACCCCATCAACCGCCGCATCAGTCGACCGCTGCAAGGAGAGGGCCATCAGAACGCCTCCACCTGCACCCGGCGGGAGTACAGGACCACGCCGATCGTGATCAGGAGCGTGAAGCCGAACAGGATGTACGCGACGGCCGACGCGTAGCCGTAGTGCGTGAGCTGGAAGGCCTGGTAGTAGACGTAGTACACCACCGTCTGGGTGGCCCCGAGAGGACCACCCTTCGTCGTCGTATAGACCAGGTCGAAGAGCTGAAGAGCCGTGATCGTCTGCCACACGGACGCGAAGACCGTGACGGGAGCAAGATGCGGCACCTTGATGTGCCAGAAGGTGCGCAAAGGCGACGCCCCGTCGATGGCGGCCGCCTCGACGAGGTTCTGCGGAATGTCCTGCAGCGCCGCCAGGTAGATGACGACGGTGAACCCCACCTCTCCCCACAGCGAGATCAGGCACAGGGTGAGCAGCGCCTGGTGGTCGCTCTCGAGGAACTGCTGTGGTGGCAGGTGGAGCCCGCGCAGCATGCCGTTGGCGATTCCGAACTGCGGGCTGAAGACGTAGTTGGCCAGGATGCCGGTCGCGGCCGCGCTTGCCACGAAAGGCACGAAGATCGCGGTCCGGTAGAACGCGATGAAGCGGATCGGCCGGTTCAAGGCCGTAGCCAGCAGCAGACCCAGCACGATCGACACCGGGACGAAGATGGCCGTGAAGACCAGGGTGTGGGTCACCGCCGAGCGCAGCTGCGGGTCGTCGACGAGGCGCTGGTAGTTGCTCCACCCGGCCGACGTGGACGGTGAGATGCCGTCCCAGTTGCGCCGGGACAGGTAGAACGCCCACAGGCTTGGGAAGATCGACAAGGCCAGGACGAACACGGTCGCGGGACCCGCGAACGCCCATCCGGTCAGCGATCTCCGCAGCCTCATCATCCGAACGACAGCGCCTGGTCGGATTGTTCGGCGGCTTTGGCGAGCGCGTCCGACGGGCTCGACTTGCCCTGGAGCACTTCCGAGATCGCGGTCCCGACGTAGCGGGAAAGCTCCACATACTGCGGGATCGTCGGCCGCGCCGTGGTGGCGTTGTCGAGGTTCTTGACGAACACCTCGATGCCCGGATACTCCTTGACGAACTTCTGGTATGCCGGTGACTGGGCCTCGACAGGTCGGAGCGGCAGGTTGCCGAGACCGAGGTTCCAGCGCTCGTCGATCGCGGGGGAGGTGAGCCACTTCAGCAGCTCGGTCGACCAGTACGCGCGGTTGGCGTCGTTGTGGTCGAAGGCGACCCACAGGTCGGGGCCGGCCACGGTCTGGTGGCTGCCGTTGATGCCGGGCAGGGGCACGACGGCGTACGGCGTCTTGGCCTTCACGAAGTCGTAGAGCTGCCAGGGTCCGGTGATCACCATGCCGACCCGGCCGGAGGCGAACAGTGGCCCGTATCGCTCGTCGGTCTGGTCCAGGTAGACGCTGTGGTCCTCGACCGCCATCAGGCGCCACAGCTCGAGTGCATCGACGCCCGCCTGGGAGTCGAATGCGGACGACTTCTGATCGGCGGACAGTACGTCCCCGCCGCCTTGCCACAGCTGCGGCCACAGGTGCCAGGTGGTGTCCTCGCCACCGCTGACCGGGTACGCGGTCCCGTAGATGTCGTTGGCCGGATCGGTCAACGCCTTGGCGTCCGCCCGGAACTCGTCCCAGGTCCATTCCGCTGACGGGGGAGCGAGACCCGCCTTGGTGAACAGCTCGGTGTTGTAGACGACCGCGAGGTTGTCGACGATGGCCGGGAAACCGATGACGGTCCCGTTCGGGGTGGCGGTGTCGCGGGCGGCTTGGGCGAACTCCTCCCAGTTGACGTCTGGTGCTGCGACGGCCTGCGTCAGGTCGAGTGGCCGCTTCGACTTGGCCAGCTGACCGGCCCAGCTCCCGTAGGCGTAGGAGATGTCGGGATAGGTGTTGCTCGCGAACGACGCGGACAGCTTCTGGAGGAGGTCATCCGTGGTCGGCGCACCCGAGGACACGTTGATCGAGACATTGGGGTGAGCGGCCTCGAACTCCTTGGCGAGGCCCTCGATGACGGTCTCGGCGTCGTCGGCC
>JANLYC010000179.1:0-8333 GCA_031365435.1 Nocardioidaceae bacterium | reverse complement strand
CCGAGATCGAGCCCGTGCAGAAGCGCGCCCGACTCGAGCCGGCGAGGGGTGCCCGGCAACAGCTCGACCCAGGCTTCGTCGGTGAGCGCCCGGACCAGCTTGCTCTGACCGGTCGCCGGGTCGACCTCGCGGAACTCCAGTCTGGTCTGGTCTCGGGTGAGCAGCGTGATCAGCGGGTTCGGTCCCGACCACTCGACGTGAGCGAGGTACTCCAGCACCCGGCCATCGGTCCTGACGTCCGACCGCCAGTCGACGTCCACGCGCTGACCATCCATCCGGATCACGGCCAGCGAGACCTGCGCGTTCGCGGTACCGGCCTGCGGGTACCGAAGCCTCGCCGGTTCGGTGTCCGGGTGTGCGGCATCGGCGACGTGCCACACCATGACCTCGGACTCGTCATACCGCTCGACCAGCAGCGACTCACCGTCCGGCGCCCACCAGAACCCACGTGGCCTCGCCAGCTCCTCGGCGGCCGCGAACTCGGCGAGCCCCCAGCGAACCTCCGGCGGGTCCTCCGAATCGGGGCCGATGACGATGCGGTCGTCCCCCGCCGCGACCTCGACCACGTGCAGCCCGTCGTCACCGGCGTACGCCACCCGTCGCCCCGTCGGATCGAAGCAGAGATCGATCACCGACGATGCGGTCGCCAGCTCCCGCGGTTCCGCGTCCGGGCCGAGCTCCATCACGAACAACCGCGACGAGAGCGAGAAAGCCACCTGGGTGACGTCGGTGTCTGTGCTGAACGCGACGATTCCCGCTCCGCGTACCCGCATCCGTTCGCGCCGCGCCCGTTCCTCGGCGGTCAGCTGCTCGCCCTGGTCGTGCAGCAGTCTCACCGGATCGGCGAGCAGCGACTCGCGGGCATTCGTCACGTCGTACAGCCACAGCGACTGCGCCTTCGAGGTTCCGGACTCCGAACGCAGGAACAACACCCGCGCGCCGTCCGGACTCACCACGAACCCGCGAGGCAACCCTGCGTTGAAGTTGTCGGTGCGCGCAGCAAGTCGAGGGAAGGAGTCACGAGGCATGGGCACAGTCTTCGCACCTGACGACGTCGTGGCAAGCGACTTCCGCCGGCGGCGAGCGGCACACCTCCATGCCTGAGGGTGACACCGTCTGGCGCACCGCGTTCCGGCTCGACCGGGCGCTCAGCGGCGGCGTACTGACCGCATCGGACTTCCGCGTGCCCGCGTACGCCGAGATCGACCTGACCGGCCAGACCGTGCTCGAGACGGTGAGCCGCGGCAAGCATCTGCTGACGCGGCTGCCCGAGGTCACGATCCACTCGCACCTGAAGATGGAGGGCGCCTGGCATGTCTACAAGATCGGGTCCCCGTGGCGATCTCCCGCGTTCCAGGCCCGGGTGGTGCTCGCGACCGCCGGGTGGCAGGCGGTCGGGTTCCGGCTGGGCACGGTGGACGTGGTGCCGCGCGACCAGGAGGATGCGCTGGTCGGCCATCTGGGCCCGGATCTGCTCGGCCCGGACTGGTCGGCATCCGAGGCCGTTGCCCGGGTGAGCTCCGACCCGCACATCGCCATCGGAGAGGCGCTGCTCGACCAGCGCAACCTCGCCGGCATCGGCAATCTCTACAAGGCCGAGACGCTCTTCCTGCTCGGGGTGCACCCCGGCACCCCCGTCGGTGAGGTGGACGTCATCCCGCAGCTGGTCGACAAGGCGCAACGGCTGCTGGTGCTCAACAAGGACCGCGCCGAGCAGACGACCACGGGCAACACCCGGCGCGGGCAGCGGCACTGGGTCTATGGCCGGGCCGGTCAGCCCTGCCGTCGCTGCGGCACCCCCATCGCGGCCGAGACGCTCCCCACGGCGGCGGATCAGGATCGAAGGGTCGGCCGGGTGTCAGCCGTCGACAACCCGAGCCGGGCCAGGATCAGCTACTGGTGCCCGTCGTGCCAGCCTGCTCCCGCTTGAGCCGTTGGGGTTAACCTGGCTCGATGGCCGACTTCGTCGTACGACGCTGGGACCTGGCGCCTTACCCAGGGGACCAGGCGCCGCCACACATCCATCACAAGGGCGACGAGGCGTTTTGTGTGGTGGACGGACAGCTCGAGGTGCTGGTCGGCGACCAGCGGCGGACGCTGTCGGCCGGCGACCATGTGGTCGTGCCCGCCGGGACCGTGCACACCTTCGCCACCGTCGGTGATCAACCGGTGCGGGTGATGGTCGTGATGACGCCACAGATCGACGGGCTCGTGCAGGCGTTGCACAAGCCGTACGACGGTGACTGGAACGACCTGTGGGAGCGCTTCGACTCCGAGCTGGTCAACCTGGACCAGGCCTCTGCAGTCAGTCCCTCAGGCGGCCACGTTGGTGACGACGGAGACCTCGTCGGTGCGCGGCGCCCGCGTCGGGAGTGACGTCAGGCCGGCGATGCTCTCTTCGCGAGCGATCTCGCCGCTCACCTTGGCCATGATGACCGACAGCGGTACGTCGAGGGCATGGCAGATAGCCGCCAGGCACTCCGAGGATGCTTCTTTCTGCCCGCGCTCGATCTCGGAGAGATAGCCCAGGCTCACCCGGGCCTCGGCGGAGACGTCGCGCAGCGTACGTCTCTGGTCGAGGCGGAGCTCCCGCAAGACGTCGCCGAGGAGTCGTCGGACCAGGATCATGGCCGGTTCCTCTCGTCGAGCGGGTCGGTGGGATGGTGCTGCTCCAGCCTACCTGTCCGGACCGCGACCTGCGCTCGACCCTCGAGGAATGCGGGCGGAACCTGTACCTCCCCGCGAAGGTGCGAGAGCAGCAAGGTCAGCGCCGCGTCCACGGTGGCGGTCCGGATTGCCTGCCGATCCCCTGTCAGCCGGAGGGCACGGGCGTCGACAAGCCCACCAGGACCCGCGACGGCGACATAGACCTCGCCCGGCGGGTGGCCGTCCTGAGGGTCAGGTCCCGCGACGCCCGTCGTCGCAACGCCCCAGTCGGCCGACATCCGGTCGCAGACGCCCGCCGCCATCTGCTCGGCCACCGCCGACGAGATGACTCCGGCCTTGGCGACCAGAGCGCCGTCGACGCCGAGCATGCCGACCTTCAGGTCGCTGGCGTAAGCGACGACGCCCCCACGCAGGGCCTCCGAGGCTCCCGCGACGCTGGCGAGCGTGGCCGACACGAGCCCGGCGGTGAGCGATTCGGCAGTGGCCACGGTGGCGGACTGGGCTGTGAGCGCGTCGAGGCAGGCGGCAGGAAGCACGTGCGACGGGACGCTCATCGGACGTCGACACCCTCGGAAGTCATGGCCCGTCCGAGCGGGCGGCCTCCTGGCCCGTTCGGCGCAGCTTGACCGCTTCGCGCACGTAGTCGACACCGGTCACCATCGTCACGACGACCGCGGCCGCCATGACGACCACGGCCAGCCACCACAGCGCGTCGCCGATGGTGCCCCACGTTCCGTTGAGGGCACGCAGCGGCAGCACCAGCCCGCACAGTGCGACGGCCTGCAGCGTGGTCTTGATCTTGCCGCCGCGACTGGCGGGCATCACGCCGTAGCGGATGACCCAGAAACGCATCAACGTGATGCCCCACTCGCGGCCGAGGACCAGCAGCGTCACCCACCACCACAGCTCCCCGATGATCGAGAGCCCGACGAACGCCATGCCGGTCAGCGCCTTGTCGGCGATGGGATCCATCAGCTTGCCGAAGTCGGTGACCATGTTGCGGCGGCGGGCGATGTCGCCGTCGATGCGGTCGGTGAGGATCGCGAGCGTGAAGACGACGAACGCCCAGACCCGGTAGGAGGTGTCCTGGCCATCATTGACGAGCAACAACCAGCCGAACAGCGGAACCAGGACGATCCGCAGCGTCGTGAGCGCGTTCGGCAGGTTCCAGTTGGTGGGGGGTCGATGGCCCGGGCCGCGCTCGGCCCGCACGCCGGCAGCACCTCCGTCAGCGGTGAAGTCGGCCGGCGACCTGTCGTCAGGCATGGCGGCCCACCTCTCGCGGTCGTGCACTGGCGAAGAGATCAACACCCGTAGTGCCGTTGACCGTGGCGGTCACCACGTCACCGATCTCGGCGCCCCGTGGTAGGTCCACCACCGTCGTCGAGCCGTCGACCTCGGGCCCCTGGCACTCCGGCCGACCCTCTCCGACCGAACCCTCGACGGCCTCCAGCAGCACCTCGATCGACTCACCGATCCGGTCCTCGGCGCGCTGCGTCGAGATCTCATCGACAAGTCGGGTGAGGTGCTCCACCCGGGCGCGCACCTCCGCCTCGTCGAGGTGCCCGTCCAGCGACGTGGCCTCGGTGCCGTCCTCGTCGGAGTAGCCGAACACCCCGACCACATCCAGCCGGGCCGCCACCAGGAAGTCGCCCAGGGTCTCGAGATCGGCCTCGGTCTCGCCGGGGAACCCGACGATCACGTTGCTCCGGGCGCCGGCCTGCGGGCTGTGGCCACGGATGAGGTCCAGCAGCCCGAGGAACCGCTCGGGGTCACCGAAGCGGCGCATCCGTCGGAGCACCGTCGGTGCCGCGTGCTGGAAGGACAGGTCGAAGTACGACGCAACTCCCGGCGTGGACGCGATGGCCTCGACCAGGGAGGGACGGGTCTCTGCCGGCTGCAGGTAGGAGACCCGGACGCGGCGTACACCCGCCACACTCGCGAGGTCGGGCAGCAGCGTCTCGAGCAGGCGCAGGTCGCCGAGGTCCTTGCCGTAGGAGGTGGAGTTCTCGCTGACGAGGAACAGCTCGCGGACTCCCTCGGCCGCCAGCCAGCGCGCCTCGGTCAGCACGTCGGCGGGTCGCCGCGAGACGAACGAGCCGCGAAAGCTCGGGATCGCACAGAACGAGCAGCGCCGGTCACATCCCGAGGCCAGCTTGAGCGGCGCCATCGGCCCAGAGCCCAGTCGGCGCCGGATCGGCCGGGGACCACTGGCGGGGGCCAGACCGCTCGGCAGGTCGGGTGCGCTCTGCGCGTGGCCGGGCAGTGATGGCGCCACCGAGGAGGCTCGGTCAACGGGCGAGATCGGCAGCAGCGATCGACGGTCCTGAGGAACGTGTGAGACGTGCGTCTCGCCGTCGAGGATGCCGCGCAGCCGGGCCGCGATGTCCGGATAGTCGTCGAAGCCGAGGACTGCGTCTGCCTCCGGCAGCGAGTCGGCCAGCTCCTTGCCGTAGCGCTCGGCCATGCAACCGACGGCAACGACCGCGCGAGCGGAACCCGACTCCTTCAGGTCGGCTGCCCCCAGCAGCGCGTCCAGGGAGTCCTTCTTGGCGGCTTCGACGAAACCGCAGGTGTTGACGATCACCGTTTCGGCCTCGTCGGCCTCGTCGACGAGGCGGAAACCTCCGGACTCGAGACGGGCGGCCAGTTCCTCGGAGTCGACGTCGTTGCGGGCGCAGCCGAGCGTCAACAGCGCAACAGTTGTCAGCGCGGGCGTGCCGGCAGGGGTCTGAGTGCTCATGAGGTGGCTCCAGTATGCCGCCGAGTCCGGCTCGGCAGCCAATCCAGTCCCCACAGCTGCCGGGCCGGGCCGGATCCGGTCAGTCCGCGGCCGGCGCCGGTATCAGGTGTCGGGAGCGGACCCCGGGCGTGCCGACGTAGCCCAGCGACTTGCCCTGTGTGCCGATCCGGATCACGCCACCATCGACCGCCATCACATGAAGAGGTGCCTGTCCCTCGACCATCCGTGCCGTCCCGTCGGTGAGCACCCCGGCGAAGATCACGTCGAGCTTGCGATTCTTGACCACGACGCGCGAGCCTCCGCCGACAGCCGCCAACCGGACCCGCGCGGTGGCCGGTTCCGGCTTCGGGAGCGGCTTGTTGCCGGGACCCGGGGAACCGAGGCCGGCCGAGTTCTGTGTGGGCGGGGCCACGGTCACCGGTGTTCCGGTGCCGTCCGCCAGGTACTTGGCGACTCCCCACACGAGCACCAGCACGAGCACGGCCGTGACCAGCCCAGCCCAGCCACCCCAGCCGGTACGCGCCGAGCCGCCTCGCACCAGCCCGGAGGCGCCGGTGGCCAGCTCGGCGTCGAAGACCGCCCGCGGGTTGATCGGTGACGTGGCGAAGTGCTCGTCGTACACCTTCATCAGCGGATCGACGTCGAGCCCGAGGATCCGCGCCAGCATCCGGAGGTGGCCGCGGGCGTAGAAGTCGCCGCCGCAGGGGCGGAAGTCGTCGACCTCGATGGACTCGATGACATAGGGCCGGATCCGGGTCCGGTCGGCGAGCTCGTCGATGGTCAGGCCGAGGCGCTCACGAGCTGTGCGCAGCCGGCCCCCGATCACCAGATCGTCGGTGGCGGGCAGGTCCCCAGCCGAGACGGACTCTCCCCCGTGGGCCATCTCGGTCGAGGCGGCGAGGGGTGCCGACCTGCGCACCCTGCTCATGGCCCGCGCCGACAGGTCGGTGGTGGCGTCGATGATCAACGCGACGTTGCTGATCGGGGCAGCCGGCTCGTCCTCGTGTCGGCGCCGCAGCTGATCGATCTCGGGGAGTGGTTCGGTCGACTCGTCACCGTAGGGCTGCGACAGCGCCAGGGCACCCTCCGTCGCCGGATCCTGCCGGAACGGGATGGTCACGTCCTCGCGCCGTGCCGGATAGCAGCGCAGTGCCGCCACGACCTTCGCCAACGGCAGCGGCGGCCCGGCTTCGCGGGTCACGCTGAACGGCAGCCGGGCCTTGCGCGACAGCGCTACCGGCTGCTCGGTCGACGGTGGGGCCGGCTGCGCGGCCCGCTCGTCGTCATCGTCGGTGCTGAGGAGCGCGCTGGTCGGCGCGAGCTCGTCGGAGATGCTGTCCTGTTCGTCGTTCTCCGGCATGGCAGCCGACCCTGCCGAGCGGAAATTCTCTGCCTCCGCGAGATCGCGCTGTGCGGGCACTCTCTCGTCAGCGAAGCCGCGCTGTGTGTGACCGCCTGTCAGGGCGACGGTCGGTTCGGGTTCCGCCACCGATTCATCCAGGACGACGACGGGAGCCCGGCCGGAGGCCAGCCGCGTGAGCGTCGCCGGTACGTCGACCACGGTGACCGTGGTGGTCAGACCGAAAGGCACCACCAGCGGCGCGTCATAGAACCAGCGGTTGACCGCGGCGCCGAGTCGCGAGCGCCAGCCGCTTTGGACGAGTGCATCCGCGGCCGGTGTGACCACCGCGACATGCCCATCTGTCAGCCGCCCCCGCTGGTCCACCTCGACGCGTTCGATCTGCGACCAGGGAACGCCGGTCCACTCAGCACCGAGCCTGGTACGGATACCGGTGTCGTCGGCGACGAGCAACGGTGTCCGCGCATCGGCCCAGGCGAAGGCGTGGAAGAGGCCTACCCCCGTCAACGCGAGACCGACCAGGAGGGTGATGCCCCCTCCTGCCGCGGCGAAGTGCCAGAGGTAGGCCATGGCCAGGCCCAACGCAGTCACGGCGACGGCCGCCATCAACCCGGCATGGCGCCGGATGACAAGCCCTGACTCGTTCACGAGCTCACCCCTCCCCTTGCAAACTAGAGATCACGTCATCAAGATCGTCGGGTTTGATCAGGACATCGCGAGCCTTGGAGCCTTCCGACGGTCCGACGATGCCGCGGCTCTCGAGAATGTCCATCAGTCGGCCGGCCTTGGCGAAGCCGACCCGAAGCTTGCGCTGGAGCATCGAGGTCGACCCGAACTGCGTCGAGACGACCAGTTCGACTGCCTGGCACACGAGGTCGAGGTCGTCCCCGATGTCGTCGTCGAGCTCGCGCTTGTTCTGCTGCGGGACCGTGACGTCGTCCCGGTACGTCGGCTGCAGCTGCTCCTTGCAATGTTCCACGACCTGCTTGATCTCGGCCTCGGTGACCCAGGCCCCCTGGATGCGTTGCGGTTTGCTGGCACCCATCGGCAGGAAGAGCCCGTCGCCCTTGCCGACGAGCTTCTCGGCCCCCGGCTGGTCGAGGATCACGCGGCTGTCGGCGAGCGAGGACGTGGCGAACGCCAACCGGCTCGGCACGTTGGCCTTGATCAAGCCCGTGACCACGTCCACCGACGGACGCTGGGTGGCCAGCACCAGGTGGATGCCGGCGGCTCGGGCCAGCTGGGTGATCCGGACGACCGAGTCCTCGACGTCACGCGGCGACACCATCATCAGGTCGGCGAGCTCCACGACCACGACGAGCAGATAGGGGTACGGAGCCAGCACCCGCTCGCTTCCGGGCGGCGCCTGCACGGCGCCACCGCGGACGGCCTTGTTGAAGTCGTCCACGTGCCGGAAGCCGAAGTTGGCCAGGTCGTCGTACCGCTGGTCCATCTCACGGACGACCCATTGCAGGGCCTCGGCCGCCTTCTTCGGGCTGGTGATGATCGGCGTGATCAGGTGCGGAATGCCCTCGTACGCCGTGAGCTCCACCCGCTTGGGGT
>JANLYC010000148.1:0-3619 GCA_031365435.1 Nocardioidaceae bacterium | reverse complement strand
GCCGGCAGGGTCACGAGCCGCCCCGGAGTGCGCGCGGCGCTCTCTTCGTCGAGGCCGAGGTCCGCGAGGCTCTTGGAGGTGTTGATGAGGATGTATGCCGCCGGACCGACTCCCTCGAAGACCTTGACCTGATGGAGCAGGGTCGGATCTTGGATGATGAGGGCATCCGGCTCTGCGATCGGCTCGTGGATCTTGATGGGTGAGTCGGAGATGCGGCAGAACGAAACCACCGGAGCTCCCGTCCGTTCAGAACCGAAGCTCGGGAACGCCTGCGCGTACTTGCCTTCGTCGAAGGCCGCGACGGACAGGATCTCAGCAGCCGTCACGACCCCTTGTCCACCTCGCCCGTGAATACGCACCTTGAACATCGGACCTCCTCTCACGGGCAGGCTTTGTGGGGCCACGCCCGACCGTCGCACCTGCTGGCACTGCGCGAGCAGTACGTCGGTCGAGACCGGCCGGGAAGGGCGAGCTCGTCGTCGGACTGACGATGTCGACCGTGACACTCTCGAGTCCTGCCCGAGACGGAGGACTGTTGCTGAACCACCGCGACAAATCCTCTGCGCCAGTACTTCCCGGCCGGCACATGTGATCCGGAAGGACCACCACCTGTTGAGATGGACGTTAATGACGACGGTCCACGGGCCACAGAGTCCTTCGACCTACGCTGCTAGGCGAGAGTCCCGGGCTCGGGTGGCGTGCCTGCGAACGCCTGGTGAACTCTTGTCGGATCGCGCCTCCTCGAGATGCACCGCCGGACAGACGCTTCTAGCGTGATCCCGTGACTCTCAACCGACGACAGTTCTTGACCCTGGCAGCCGCAGCCGGTGGCGCAGCCGCGCTGTCCCGAAGCGGAGCCGCGGTAGCAGAGACAGGTCAGACCCTCGCGGCACTCCCCTCCCCCGGCTCGTCGGGCATCGACCACGTCATCGTGGTCATGATGGAGAACCGGTCCTTCGACCACTTCCTGGGATGGCTCCCGGCGGCCGACGGCAGGCAAGCAGGACTGAGCTACGTGGATCGCTACGGCGCGAGCCACTCCACCTACCACCTGTCGTCGTACGCCTCGTGCGGGCACCAGGATCCCGACCACTCCTACGAAGGCGGTCGCATCCAGCTGAATGGCGGAAAGGTCGACGGTTGGCTGCGTGCCGGTGAGGACGATCTGCTGCCGCTCGGGTTCTACCGTCAGTCTGACCTGGCGTTCCTCGGGCAGGCGTCACCTCGCTGGACGGTGTGCGACCGGTACTTCTCCGCGGTCATGGCCGAGACCTACCCCAACCGGTTCTACCTGCACGCAGCCCGGACCGACCGGCTGCACAACTCGACGGCAACCTCGTCGCTGCCGACCATCTGGGACCGGCTCGCCGACGCGTCCCGGACCGGTCGCTACTACTACTCGGACCTACCGTTCGTCGCCCTGTGGGGTACGAAGTACCTGCCGATCGCACGCCCGTTCGCGTCGTTCCTCACCGACGCGGCGGCCGGGCAGCTGCCCGACGTCAGCTTCATCGACCCGCGCTTCGAGGACGAGAGCTCCGGGTCATCCGGTGACGACCATCCGCACGCCGACATTCGGTCCGGCGAGCAGTTCCTCAACGAGGTGTACGCCGCGGTCACCACCAGCCCGAACTGGGCACGAACCCTCCTCGTCGTCACCTACGACGAGTGGGGCGGCTTCTACGACCACGTGGCTCCATCGAAGGCCGCGGACAGCAGCCCTGAGACCGCACTGCGTGGTTTCCGGGTCCCCACGCTCGTCATCTCGCCACGGGCACGGCGCGGATACGTCGCACACAACACGTACGACCACACGTCGGTGCTGAAGGCGATCGAGTGGCGCTTCGGTCTTCCCTCGCTGTCTCCACGCGATGCGAACGCCCGCAACCTGGCGGAGGTGCTGGACTTCGGGTCACCACCGGTCCTGGCGGCACCGCAGTACGTCGTACCGCCGTTCGTCGCAGCGGCCTGCGCACCTGCAACTGCTTCCGGCCCGGAACAGTCTGAGTGGTCGGCTCTGAGAGCGAAGGCATTGGCTGACGGATGGAGTCTTCCGCAATGAGCAGACACGGTCTTCGCGGCTTCGCGGCCCTGCTGGCCGCGGTGGGGCTGCTCGTCGTCGGAGCGGCCGGCGCGGTCCCACAGCCGACAGGCGCGCCGAAAGGGCCCGCCGCCGCAGCACCGAGCCCGGCAGCCTACGTCCCACCGATCAAACACGTCTTCGTGATCAACATCGAGAACAAGGGCTACGACGAGACGTGGGGGCCGAGTTCGGCAGCACCCTACCTCGCGAAGACGCTGCGGTCCCGAGGCGTCTTGCTGAACACCTACTACGGCACAGCACACAACTCGCAACCGAACTATGTGGCCCAGATCTCCGGCCAGGGCCCGAACCCGCAGATGCAGGGTGACTGCCAGAACTACTCACAGTTCGTGGGGGCCGGTATCGCACCGCCGGGGCAGGCCGTGGGACAGGGGTGTGTCTTCCCCGCGACCGTGCCGAACCTCCCCAGCCAGTTGCAGGCAGCGGGTCTCGGCTGGAAGGGCTACCTCGAAGACATGGGTACGCCTTGTCGCCATCCCGCTCTCAACGCCCCGGACCCGACTCAGCAGGCAAGGGTCGGCGACCAGTACGCGGTCCGCCACAACCCGTTCATGTACTTCGCGGCGATCACCGACTCGCCCGGATGTGCGCAGCACGTCGTCGACCTCACCGCGTTGACCGCCGATCTCGGCAACGCGTCGACCACACCCAACCTGAGCTACATCACTCCGAACCTCTGCCACGACGGACACGACAAGCCGTGCGTCGACGGCCAGCCAGGGGGGCTCGTCAGCGTCGATGCATGGCTGCGGGTCTGGGTGCCCAAGATCCTGAACTCCCCCGCATACAAGACCGACGGGATGCTCGTCATCACGGCGGACGAGTCCGACGGACCCCAGTCAGACTCGAGTGCCTGCTGTGGTGAAGGGCCAGGTCCGAACTCACCGTTGCCGGGCATCTCCGGGCTGGGTGGTGGTCGCATCGGTGCACTGGTGCTCTCTCGCTATGTCAAGCCGGCGACGTGGAGCACCACGTCGTACAACCACTACTCGCTGCTGGCCTCCATCGAGGACGTCTTCGGCCTGTCCTACCTCGGGTACGCCGCCGCTCCCGGTCTGAACCGGTTCGGCCTCGACGTCTACAACAGCGGCTGGAACGGCTGAAGAAGGGCGGCGTCCACGCCGTCGGGGCCGGGCAGCTGAGCACCAGAGGCCTTGTTCCAGGTGGCTTCGGCTCCGCTGTGGCCGATTCTGGCGACCTGCACAGTCGCACCGACGGCACCGACCAACGAGACGACCGCCGCTGAACGATACTTCTCTGGACGACCCATACCGTTCCATTGCCCGCACCCATTGGCGGTCTGACATGCGACGTGCTTTTTCCTCGGGAATCGGTGGCGGGACGAAACCGCCGGTGACACCTTGGGGCGGAGACGTGTCATCACGCATGAACTTGCGCCGCAGCTCCGCCAACCGCCGCTCCACTCGTGTCGGCCGACGTGTCGGTTCCAGGCCGTTGAGCAGGCACAGCTCGGAGTGGCCTCGGTAGCGCAATGCCTGGTGGGTACGTTCGTAG
>JANLYC010000136.1:0-3117 GCA_031365435.1 Nocardioidaceae bacterium | reverse complement strand
GCCGGGCACCGGCGAGACGACCCCCCGGCATGGACCGCGGGACCGCATGATCCGCAGCGCCATGGCCTTGATGTGTGTGCAAGGCGTGAGCGGGACTGGTCTTCGTGAGGTGGTCACGCACGCCGACGCGCCACGTGGGTCACTGCAGCACTACTTCCCGGACGGCAAGGACCAGTTAGTGCGCGAAGCGCTCGCCCTCGCTGCGCGGCGCGCAGCCCGGTCGGCGCGGCCTACTGATGAGGGGGAGGCGGCGGGGAGACCTTCCGACGTGCTCGCCCGGATGGTGGCCAGGTGGCGGACCTGGCTGTCGGACTCGGACTTCGCGCTGGGCTGTCCCGTGCTGGCCACCGTAGTAGACGCCGCGTCGAACAACCCCGCCATCCGAGAAGCCGCCGGTGCCGCCTTCGACGAGTGGCAGCTGGCGGTGCGGACCGAACTCGTCGACGCCGGAGTCCCGGAGGCGCGGGCGAGCGGGCTGGCGGGGGTCGTCATCAGCGCGCTGGAGGGCGCCATCATCATGTCGCGGGCGCGTCGTGACCTTCAGTTTCTGGACCTGGTGGTCGACGAGCTCAGCCCCTTGCTCGACGGCGCTGCGTTGGGTGTCTCGTGACTCGGAACACCCTGGCGGTCCAGAACAGAGGCTGACCACAGTCTCGTTCCGAACCGCGGTCGTACATACGTGGAGACGAAGGGACTCGAACCCTCAACCCCCTGCTTGCAAAGCAGGTGCGCTACCAATTGCGCCACGTCCCCGGGGCGTCGACCTGTGGGGTCGGACGCTGACGTCGTACGACGTCTGTGCTGCGATCAGTGCCCGGGCTTGATCGAGTCGGTCGCCTCGGCCCAGAGCTCGGCGTCCTTGTCGCTGCCGGTCAGCTTGTCGAGCACGACCTTGGCGATGGCACCGACGACCACGACGGCGAGAAGCTTCTTCAGCATGATGGACCTTTCAGGCTGGTCGGACACTTTGGACGCTGTTGACGCTGTGCGCCGGCCCGAGAGCCAGACCCGCCGGACCTGCTGGCCTGAGTCGACCCTGAGTCAACACAGTGGGCCTAAGAGGACTTGAACCTCTGACCTCTTCCTTATCAGGGAAGCGCTCTAACCGTCTGAGCTATAGGCCCGTGGGACCGCCCCCGCACGCGGAGGCCGACGAGTGAGATTACCCCATCGGACAGGATGCTCCCAAACCGGTTCGGCGGGGGCGAGAGCCCGTTCGCGAGGGCTACTTCACATCCTCCGCGAGGGTGACCTCGACGCCGCCGAGCAGGGACGCCGACATGTTGTAGATGAAGGCCCCGAGGGTCGCCAAGGCGGTGATCAGCACGACATCGATCGCACTGATCAGCATCGTGATGCCCATGACCCGGCTCATGCCGACGTAGTCCTTGATGTCGAACGCATCGGCCTTGTCCTGGTTGAGGACGCCCTGGATGGTGGCGTTGATGTGGTCCCAGAGACCCGCGGCGCTCATGATCGAAAAGATCAGGAACACCGACACCACGCACATGATCCCGAACGCGATCGACAGCAGCAGTGAAGCCTTGGTCACTGACCACGGGTCGACCCGCATGAGCCGGAGCTTGGCCCGGCGGACCGTGCGCGGTCGTGACGCGGCAGCGCGCCGCTCGGCGCGCTTGTCGACAGACGGGGCAACGGCTGCGCGGTGGTCGCCCTGGTCGATCGGCGCCGGCGGCACCGGGAAGGTCCGGCCCTTCTCGACCTCGGCCACGGAGTACGGCTGCGGGTTACCGCCGTACGGGGGCGTCATCACCGCCTGCGTGGGAGCGTCGGTGAAGTCACGGTCGGCCCGGATGTCTGCGAAGTCGCGGTCGGCCCGAGCGGTCGCAGCCTCGCGCGCCGGAGTGTCGCTGACGTTGCGTTGCGCCGGCGTGTCGGCGCTCTCGCGCTGAGCCGTGCCTACGGGAGCTGTCCCGGCCGGCGTCCCCGAGGGAGGGTTCGGCCCGGAGGGTGCCCCAGCCTTGCTCAGCGACCGCCGGGGAGCCAGCGGTTCGTCGTCGCGCGGGTTGCTCATTCCGTCCCATCCTCCTGCGGTGCAGAGTCGTGCGTCTCGTCGGCTGGTTCGGGTGCGGCGTCAGGCGTCGCAGCCGACTCGGGCGTCGTTGCCCCAGCCAGAGTCCCTTCCCCGTCCGCCGCCGCGCTGTCGACCGGCGTGTCCGCCGTCCCGTCGGTGTCGACGAGGAGCTCGTCATCGACCTCGCGCTCGGTGTTGCGTGCGATGCCCACCACCGCGTCTGCATCGGCGACGGTGACGAACTTGACTCCCATGGTGTCACGTCCCTTGGCCGGAACGTCGGTAACGGCTGAGCGAGTCACTTGTCCGCTGGCCTTGATGGCCATGACCTCATCGGAGTCGATGACAACGATCGCACCAACCAGCGATCCGCGCGAATCCTGCAGCTTCATGGCCTTGATGCCGAGCCCGCCACGACCCTGTACGCGGTAATCCTCCACAACTGTCCGTTTGGCGAAACCACCGTCGGTCGCCGTGAAGACGTACCGGACCGGGGCGTCCTCCTCCGGGCTGTGGGGGACCACCGACATGGATAGCAGCTCGTCGCCTGGACGGAACTTCATCCCGGTGACGCCAGAGGTCGCCCGCCCCATGGGACGCAGCTGGGTGTCGTCGGCCCGGAAGCGTACCGACTGTCCCTTCTTGGAGACGAGCAGCAGGTCGTCGTCGGCCGTGACCAGGTGCGCCCCGATCAGCTCGTCCTCGTCGTCGCGGAAGTTGATCGCGATGACCCCTGCCTGACGCGGCGAGTTGTAGTCGCTGAGCCGGGTCTTCTTGACCAGCCCGTGCCGGGTCGCCAGCACGAGGTACGGCGCCTGCTCGTAGTCGCGGATCGCGAGCACCTGGGCGATCTGCTCGTCGGGCTGGAACGACAGCAGGCCGGCCACGTGGCCGCCCTTCGCGTCGCGCTGCGCCTCGGGCAGGTTGTAGGCCTTGGTGCGGTAGACCCGGCCGGCCGTGGTGAAGAACAGCAGCCAGTGGTGGTTGGAGGTGGCCATGAAGTGCTCGACCACGTCGTCGCCACGGAGGGTGGCCCCGCGCACGCGGGCCGACCAGTACCGCACCCAGAAGCGGGGCGGCAA
>JANLYC010000119.1:0-3942 GCA_031365435.1 Nocardioidaceae bacterium | reverse complement strand
GCCAGCGCCTCGTCAACGGTCACGTCCGCGAGCTGCGCGCGGGTGCGACCACGGAACGGCCCGCCGCTGGCGGTCAGCACGAGCCGGCGTAACTCATCGGCGCGTCCGCCGCGCAGACACTGGGCCAGCGCGGAGTGCTCGGAGTCGACGGGAACGATCTGCCCGGGCTTTGCCAAGGAGGTCACCAGGTCTCCACCGATGATCAGCGATTCCTTGTTGGCCAGCGCCAGTGTCACCCCGCACTGCAGGGCCACGACCGTGGCCTTCAGCCCGGCCGCTCCGTCGATGGCGTTGAGCACGATGTCGCACGCCAGGGCCGCCGCCCTTTCCGGGGCGTCGGGACCACCGATGATGCGCGGCAGCTTGAAGTCGCCACGGTGGTAGCCCCGCTGCTGGGCCTCGGCGTATAGGGCCAGCTGGACATCCTCGATCGTCGTGCTGCGGGACACGGCCACCGTGGGGACGCTGAACTCGATCGCCTGCGCGGCGAGCAATGCCGGGTTGGTGCCCCCGGCGGCCAGGCCCACGACCCTGAAGCGATCCGGGTTGGCGCGTACGACGTCCAGCGCCTGCCTGCCGACGGATCCGGTGGAGCCCAGCACCACCACATCGCGCACGGCAGTGGCGTCAGTCGGCGTCCGGGTCACGCTGCCAGTGTTTCACGGTGCGAGAGCGATGCAGAGCGTCAGAGGTCGAGTCCGGTGAGCACCATCACTCGCTCGTAGGTGTAGTCCTCCATCGCGTAGCGGACACCTTCGCGACCGACGCCGGACTCCTTTGCGCCGCCGTACGGCATCTGGTCGGCGCGGTAGCTGGGGACGTCACCCACGATGACGCCGCCGACCTCCAGCTCGCGGTGAGCCCGGAAGGCCGTCTGCAGGTCGTGGGTGAAGACGCCCGCTTGCAAGCCGTATGCCGAGTCGTTCACCTTCGCGAACGCGGCCGCGTCATCGCTCACCGGCTCGATCAGCACGACCGGACCGAACACCTCGTCACAGGACACCTTCGCATCGGACGGGACGCCCTCGAGGACGGTCGGCTCGACGCTGGCGCCGTCGCGGCCGCCGCCGGTCAGCACGGTGGCCCCCTGCGTCACGGCCTCACAAACCCATGCCTCGATGCGCTCGGCCGCCTCGACGTTGATCACCGGGCCGACCTGGGTGGCCTCGTCTCCGGGGTCGCCGGTCTTGAGCGCCCGGACCTTGGCGACCAGCCTGTCCCTGAAGTCTTCGTACACCGATTCAGCCACGTAGACACGCTGGACACCGATGCAGGACTGGCCGGCCTGGTAGTTCGAGAACGTCGCGATCCGGGTGGACGCCCACTCGAGGTCGTCGTCCGACGTCCAGTCGGAGCAGATGACGGCCGCGGCGTTTCCGCCGAGCTCGAGGGTCACGTGCTTGTGCGGAACCGCCTTCTGGATCGACCAGCCCACCGGGCCCGAGCCGGTGAACGAGATGACCGGAAGCCGCTCGTCGGCGACCAGGTCGCCCGCCTGGTCGTTCCGGACGTTGACCACGTTGAGCATGCCTGCAGGCAGGTCGGTCTCGCTCACGATCTCAGCGAGGAGCAGTGCCGACAGAGGCGTCTTGGGGGCGGGCTTGAGCACGATGGGGGCACCGACGGCGATCGCCGGGGCGACCTTGTGCGCAACCAGGTTGAGCGGGAAGTTGAACGGGGAGATGGCCAGCACCGGCCCCTTCGGCACCCGCCGGATGTAGGCCAGCCGTCCGGCCGCGGCCTTGTCCGTGTCGAGGCGCATGGCCTCGCCCGACCAGCGTCGCGCCTCTTCAGCGGCCAGGCGGAACACCGAGACGGCACGACCTACCTCGCCACGGGCCCAGAACAGGGGTTTTCCGTTCTCGGCGGTGATCAGCTGCGCGAACTCCTCGGCTCGCGCCGCGATCTGGGCGCTCACGTGGGCCAGAGCGTCCGCGCGGACATGGATCGGCAGGGCCGCCGCCTCGTCCGCCAACGCAGCAGCGGCGGCCACGGCGTCCTCGATCTGGTCGGGACTGGCCCAGGAGGTCGTACCGACGGCTCGGCCGTCATACGGGCTGGCGATCTCGAGGGCCTCGGGACCGTCGACCTGCTTGCCGGCGATCCACATGGGGAATGCTCGCGTCATACCCCGACGCTAGTGCCCCTGGGCAAACCGCGCCGTGCCACGGTCAGGATGAGCCAATCGTCAGCGTTGTCCACTCTGGACAGTCAAGGCGAACCACAGGTCCATCCGGACCGCCGGGTCGTCGAGGTCGCGGCCCATCAGCGAGGACGCTTTGCGCACGCGGTAACGCAGGGTGTGGCGGTGGATGCCCAGTGACGCGGCTGCAGGTTCGTACTGTCCGTGGTGCCCCAGCCACGCGCGCAGACTCTCGAGGAGTTCTACGTGCGAAGCCCGCTCGTACGCCGTGAGCCGTTCGAGCGTCGCAGCTGCGAAGGCCGCCGCCGCCTCGGGGTCGACCACCGCCGCCAGCCCGAGGCGTCCGAGGTCGGAGAAGCTCAGGCTCGGCACCCGCCTGGTCACCGCGACGCGCAGGCTGTTGATCGCCTGGTCACGAGCCGCGGCCAGCGCGACCGTGGCGACGCGTTCGCTGGCGCCCAGGGTGACAGCGGGACGCTGCAGGCCCAGCAGGCGGTCGCGCTCGTGCTCGTCGGACACGGCGACCAGGATCAGGTCTGCAGTCGATTGCCCACCCGGTGCGCTCGCCTTGGCGTCGCCACCGCGCTCCGACCACGGAAAGCAGTGCGAGCGTCCCTCGTCCTCGAGCTGTTGGTGCCAGGTCTCGAGGTCCGCCGGCGCTCCCCCGGCGGCGACCACCCAGAGCTCGCCGGCCTCGAAGACGGGTCCGGCAAGATCGGGCAGCAGGGCCGTAACCTGCTCCGGCAGGCGCATCGCCAGTGTCATGAGTGCGCTCCGGGCAAGCCGGTCGCGCGCCCCGCCCTCATGGGCCAGCGAGAACGTGAGCAGCGCCGCGGCGACGTTGACCAGTGCACGGTGGGCCGTCGTCGGAGCCTGCGGGCCGGCCGCGCCGGTCACGAGGTAGCCGCGGACCCGCCCCGACGCTCCCAGCGACTGGATCGTGCGATGCTCACCGGCGTCGACCGTCGTCGCAGTGGCCGGGCCTCTGCTGTGTAGCCGCTCCAGCTCGGGCAGCCAGCTCTCTCGCTCAGCCGCGGTCGTACGCCGGGATGCCTCGACCACATCGCCGTGTGGGTCGAGAAGGACGACCCAGCCACCGGTGCTCGTCGCCAGTCGGGAGACCACGCCCGCCGCCCCCTGGCGCAGCGCGGCTCGCGTGATCTCCTGCTGTGCGTCGTAGGCCGCGACGATCTCGCCGTACTGCTCCTTGGCCAGCAGCTCCGAGACCGCCTCCCCCACCGCGATGAACGGCGTCGGCTCGTCCACGGCCACGAGCGGCAGACCACGGTTGCGGGCGCTGGCAACGAGACCCGGCGGGATCGCAGCGTGCACGGTCCCGACCGCGAAGCCGATCCCGACGACACCCGCGTCGACCAGCCGGGCGACATACCGGTCGATCGCGGGGCGCGACTTGGGGACGCCGATGCCGTTGGTGAGCAGCAGCTCGCCGCCTTGCAGGTACGGTGTCGGGTCGCCGAGCTCGCTGGTCGCCACCCAGCGGATCTGCCGGTCCAGGACGTGGCCGCTCTCCGACGTGACCGGGGCAGCCGGAACCAGCAACGAGAGACCCAGCTCCGGCCGGCGAAGCAAAAGGCGCAGCGTCGCAGTCATGGCCACCTCATCCCGCAGCGAACTTGTCCACAGCGTACAAGGCACCCGACAGTGATTGTGCGGATCGAACCGACCCGTTGTGACAGCCACCGTCGTACCGTGAGGACATGTCTGACACCCCCTTGGGCGGGCCGTCGCTCCCGCAGGAGCGACGCATCGTCACCGAGATCCCCGGACCGCGCTCGCGT